>CAZHIY010000037.1:0-13139 GCA_964533085.1 uncultured Thermoplasmatales archaeon
TTTCAAATATAGCTGGGATATGTAATACCATTGGCAATGTATTTGGTATGATGCCCCATCCTGAAAGAACATATTATAAACACCAACATCCAGATTGGACAATAACTAAACTTAATAGCAATTTAGGTGATGGAAAAGCAATTTTTGAATCTGTTTTAGATTATATTTGTAAAAGGTTCTAATATGCCAATTGTCGCTACCTCTTTACTATTAAATAGTGATGGGAAACTGCTCATCTTAAAAAGGAGTGATAAAGTAAAAACCTACAAGGGATTATGGGGTGGTGTCGCAGGTTACGTTGAAAAAGATGAAAAGCCATATGAGACAGCAATTAAGGAAATATATGAAGAGGTGGGACTAAAAAAAGAAGATGTTAGTCTTATTAAAAAATTAGATCCTATATTGTTTACAGATTTTTACGATCAAAAAAGATATGATTGGGAAATATTTGTATTCCTATTCGAAATAAGAAAAAAAAGTAAAATAAAAATTGACTGGGAGCATTCAGATTATAGGTGGATAAAACCCTCAGAAATTATTAATTATGAAACAGTTCCACATCTTAAAGAAGTTGTAAAAAAGATTATTATCTAGGAATTGGAAAGTTTGAATGGTTATATGGGGGAATTAAGGATATTATAGTATTAATTTCTTTTATCTAATTTATCAAGTATATTTTCAATCTTAGAATATGAATTATCAATTGAACCAGAAATATCAATAATATTCCAATGTCTAACCAGGTGGAGTGCCTTTTTTCTAACGTTTTCAAACTCCTCAAGAGTTTCAAACATTTCCTTTTCTTTTCGATTTGCAACGCGTTTAAGTAAAATTTCTGGTGAGGCATCTAAAAAAAACATATATTCTGAAGTTGGGACAAAATTTTCAAAAAAATTATATGCAATTTCTGCAAATCTTTTCGGTAGATATGCAGTTCCAACTAGATATCGAACCATTATAAGTGTATCATAATTCTTTTTACGATAGTATTTTTTTATTGAAAGAAGTACATCTATCATATAAAAAAATGAAGCTTTTAGTTTGTTTATCTTTCCTTTACCAAGTAGTGCTTTTTTTGCTTTTCTGCCAAAAAAATTATCAGATTCAGGATGAGAGCGGATAATTACTTTTTTGCCTAATTTTTCATATCTTTTTTTAATAAAACGGGCTTGGGTATCCTTTCCAACTCCATCAAGTCCATCGACAATAATAAGCTTCATAATCTCACACTAGAAAAAATATCCAGTAAAGAAAAGCTGCAACAAAAGGAACAGAAAGATTGTCAAATCCTCTCGGAGTTAAACCCTCTATTAAAGCAGAAATAAGTGCAATAAATGCAAGAATTAAAAGCAAGTTAGTTGTAACAGAAATTCCATAATATAGTATAGCAATAATAATAGTTAAAAAAGTAATTATAAACATAGCAATAGAACCTGCATAGCTTTTTTCATCGCCAAAAATTTTGTATTTTATCTTCCCATATTTAAGGCCAATTATTGATGCAAAACCATCACCATAAGACATTGCAAGAATTCCTATTGCAATTACAACCATATTATCAAAAAACAAATATGCTAAAATCGTCCAAGTAATTGAATAATATACCAAACCCATACCATGACCGGCAGCTGATGTTTTACCATGTATAGATTTAATAGGAGTATGTGGACTCATCAAAAATGTAAAGAAAATAAAAGGTCCTGCTGCAATAAATGCCATGACTTCCTTTGTTTCAAAAATAGGTAAAATAAAGGCAATATTTCCTACCATAATATGAAGGATTTTTCTACTTAATTCTGGATATTTATCAAGAAGTTTTTCAGTTATAAATAAAAGAATTGCAACGTACGTATATACAAGCCCCACTCCTAACAAGTCACTTTGAATCACGTTATTATCCGCCCCTGATTATGAGTAAAATAATTGGTATTAAAAAAGCAAGAAGTCCTATGAAAATTGCAAGAAGTGTAAAACTCCTATAGAGTTTCAAATTTGGTTTCTTTTTGAAAATTAACTGAAAAGATGTGCTCAATAGCATTATATCAGTAATAAAAACAAGTAAAAGATATGAATAATTCAAGTAATAAATATGATATTGTTTCATAACAAAAGGCAGAAAACTTAAAACAATAGCAATAAAGAAAAATATGCCAGCAAGAATATTTGATTTTCGATTTCCTATATATTTTGGAAAAGACTTAACTCCTTTTTTACTGTCTCCCTTAAAATCCATTACATCCTTCATTATCTCTCTACCAGAACCTGCAAAAAAAGCAATAAGCGCAACTATGTAAATTGCAGGATCAATTTCAAAAAATAATACATTCTTTTCTAATACTGCGGCTCCTCCAAAAATGAAAGGAATAGCCATCACATATGCTATATAGAAATTTCCAAGCAATTTCATTTTTTTCAACTTTGCATCATAGACAATTGCAAGAAGAGCAGTAATTAATGCAATGATGAAACAGGCAATGTTAACGAAAAATGAGCAAATTATTCCTAAAGGAAATAATAAGAAAAACAAATAAAGAGCTGATTTTGGTAAGATATCTCCCCTTACTAGTGGTCTGTCGGTTCTCTTATTTTTTTTATCAATTTCCAAGTCATAATAATCATTTAGAGCAAAAGTACTTGCTTCAAGAAACAAGGCTGTAAAAAAGGTAAGTATGAACTTATCAAAAAGGGGAAATCCTTCTCCTTTTAGAGCTATTAAAGAGCCAATTAGTATAGCAATTGCAATCATTACTCCATGTTCCAGTCTTAGGAGCTCCCAGATTGCTTTGATTTTTTTCATTACGCACCAAAATAATGTTGTTTATTATAAACTTTTGAAAAAAATAAATTGAGACTTTTACTTTTGAGGTTCAATTATAATTTTTATTGAGTTTGTTGCCTGAGCTGTTAATTTGAATCCTTTTTCTGCTTCATTTAAAGGAAATCTATGGGTAATTAAATCTGTCACTTTAATTTTTTTAGTTTTTATTAAGTCTATTGCTTCATCTATATCTCTTGGAGCTCCTGCATATGTTGAAACAATTTTTACCTGTTTATTCCATAAATCAAACAATGGAAAGGAAATTTCAACGCCGGGTTCTGTTGGAGCAAAAAATAGAATTGTTCCACCGGCAGCTACTGATTTCATAGATTGACTTGCTGCAGACGGTGCCCCCACACATAAAATAACAAGGTCTGCAAGTTTTCCATTATTGTGTTTTTTTATTTGTTCAGGAACATTTTCCTTTGCATGTATTACAACATCTGCACCAATTTCTTTTGCTTTCTTCAAGCGGAAATCGTTAATATCTGTTGCAAAAATTCTATTTGCACCCATTGCTTTTGCAAGTTTAATATTTAGAAGACCTGCTACTCCACTTCCAATTATTAAAACATTTTGTCCTGATTTTATACCTGCGATTCTTAAACCTCGAACTACGCAAGCCAATGGTTCAATAAATGCTCCTTCCTCATAAGAAAGTTCCTTTGGTAGAATAAATACTCCGCAATCAAGATTAATTTCAGGAACTCTTAGAAATTCTGCAAAACCTCCTGGATAAAAATTTGTAGAATGTAAAGTATCACATATTGTATGCTGGTCATTTTGACAATAATTACAGGTATTACATGGAATATGATGGGAAACAAAAATTCTGTCTCCAACTTTGAATTTTTTAATATTTTTTCCAACCTTTACTATGTCCCCGGACATCTCATGACCGAGGACTCTTGGTGCCTTTTTTAATCTATACCATTCCATTACATCGCTTCCACAGATACCACATGTCTGAACCTTTATTAGAAGTTCATTATCATTTATTTTTGGTATTGGCATTTCTTCGATTCTTACATCGTTATTGTTGTAATACATTGCAACTTTCATTTTTTCCATGTGTAAACCTAAATGTGGAAACTTTAATTATTTATTATATGTTACCTATAGGTTGAAATATGTTAGAGGATGGATAAAATGGGATTATTTGGACCTCCTAAGATATCTTTGATGCTGGAGAAATATGATTTTACACCTGGGGAAACTGCAAAGGGGACTGTTAGACTAAATCTTAAAAAACCTGCTTATGCCAGAAAATTAAAAGTATCCTTAATCGGTGTTAGAAAAGTTAGGCATGGAAATAAATGGCAATGGCAAAAAGTTTATGATTTTGATATGCCAATCTCGGGAGAGAAAGATTATCAAAAAGAACAAGTTCCTTTCGAATTAAGAATTCCACCAGATATATTAGACCCTAGAACAAGTCAACAAGTGATACAGGATTCACTTGAGGATAAACTAGGTTCTGCTGGAACATTCATAAGTGCTGTTTCTGTCGGTTCAGGAAAAACAGAGTGGAAAATAAAGGCTCAACTTGACATTCCTAAGAAATTAGATGTTAAAGCATCTCAGGATATTCAACTTTTTGAATAAGGAAAAGATTTTACTAATTAAGTAAAATTACATTGATCTAAGTCTTTTTATTCTCTCATCAATAGGTGGATGTGTGGACCAAATTGAACTTACTGACACGCTTTTGAAAGGATTTGCAATATATAGTGGTGCAACAGTTTTTGATCCTTTAGGTTTACCCTCTGGATGATCTTTTTTAATTTTTTCTAAAGCTTTGGCAAGGCCCTCTGGGTTTCTTGTAAAATAAGCTCCATTTGAGTCCGCAAGATATTCTCGCTTTCTAGATATAGCAAGATAAGTTAGTCTTGAAAAAATCGGTGCAAGTATTACAAAAAGTATCGCTAGTACTATTATTATAGCATTACCGTCACCTTTTCTTCCTCTTGCACCTCCACCCCAAAAAAGAGACCAAAAAACAATTTCAGATATTAAAGCAATTGCACCAACTACAGCAATAGTAACAGTCATTATTAGAATATCATTGTTCTTAATATGGCTCATCTCATGAGCCATTACGCCTTCAAGCTCATCTGGTTTTAATTTTCTAAGAGCTCCTGTTGTAGCACATATTACTGCTTCCTCTGGTTTTTTTCCTGTTGCAAATGCATTAATATTGTCAGCGTCTTGAACATAAACCTTTGGCATTGGAAGTCCTGATGCAATTGACATTTCCTCGACTTTGTAAATAAAAAGTTTTTCTTCGCGGTTATTTGGATTAGCGGGTCTTGCTTTTGCAGCAGAAATTACTGCTTGAACAGATACTGAGTAGGTGATTAATACATATCCGAATGCAATAGGAATCGCGAAAGCAAGGGCTATGAATATATTTCCAGCAAACAGAATGTAGCCTAAAGAAAAAACAACTGCAATAAATAATATTGCCATAAATGAACAAATTACTATTGTTTGACGCTTGTTTCTCCTAATTTGATCTTCAACAAGGAGTTTTTTTTCCATAATATCAGGCTATTAAATTTAATTTAAAATTTTACCTTTGGAAGTTCTCTTGATGCATCTGGAATCTGAAGCATATCTCTTGTTTTTTTATTCATTCTTTTTGCAAACCAAAGACCTGGAAAGGTCTCTATTGTATTGTTATATGCTAAAGTTACATCATTGAAATGTTGACGGGAGTACGCAATTTTATCCTCAGTATGAGTTAGCTCATCTTGTAGTGATAAGAAATTTTGATTAGCTTTTAAATCTGGGTAATTTTCAGCAACTGCAAATAAAGATTTCAGTGCACCTGTAAGCATGTTATCTGCATTGATATTTTCCTGATGAGATTTAGCAGTCATCAGTGCAGAACGTGCCTTTGTAACATTTTCAAGAACCTCTCTTTCGTGTTTCATATAGCCTTTAACAGTTTCCATAAGATTTGGTATCAGATCTGCTCTTCTTTTTAGTTGAACATCAATTTGAGCCCAAGAGTTGTCTATTCTATTCTCCATTCTGATTATTCTGTTATAGAAACCCCAGAAAATCAATATGAAAAATATAACAATTATAATTACGATTATACCTATCCATTCCAACATATTATCTCCCCATTTCGTTTTTACGTGGTTAATATTACTTTTTATATAAAGTTATCGTGATTGTAAATTTTTTAATTTATTTTTTCTTTGATTTGAAAAAATCATATGCTTCTTTAGGTGTGTATTTTTTATGAACCACAGCATTTACAGCTCTAATCATACTAACCGGGTCACTACTTTGGAAAATGTTTCTTCCCATATCTACACCGATTGCTCCTGCTTGAAGTGCATCATAAGCCATCTGAATTGCATCTTTTTCAGGAATTTTCTTTCCACCAGCGATAACTATTGGGACAGGACATGTATCAACCACCTTTTCAAAATTTGGACAGAAATATGTCTTGACTATACTTGCTCCTAGTTCTGCAGCCATTCTGGAGGCAAGTGATAGATATTTTGCATCTTTTCCAAGACCTCGACCTACGGCTGTTACTGCAAGAACAGGAATACTGTATCTATTAGCATCATCTATAACCTTAGTAAAGCCAAGAAGTGTATCTCTTTCAAAAGGCTGACCAACGAGTATTGAAAATGCGACAGCAGCAACATTAAGTCTAATAGCGTCTTCAATTGATACAATTATTCCTTCGTGGAGTAGATTTTTTTCATTTAAAATACTAGTTCCCCCAGATACTCTAAGACAGATTGGAATATCTGTATCAGGAGGAATATAATTTCTTAATGCACCTCTTGTTGGCATGAGAACGTCAGCATAAGGGATAAGGGGGTTTACCATTTCATCAAGTTTTTCAAGTCCTGTTGTAGGACCCATGAAATACCCGTGATCAACCGCAAGCATAACAGTATGTCCATCTTTTGGTTTAATAATCTTTGATAATCTATTTTTCATTCCCCAATCCATAAATAAATCGCCTCCGTTTCAAATACTGAATATAGGATTATTATATAAATAATTTCTAAAGTTTTCCAAGTAATCTTTAAATTAGATGGTGCAATACCTGTTCTGAATTATTGGGAGGATCAACATATGTCAGTACTTGATAATTTAGAACCGAAACTTGTTTGGAAACATTTTGATGAAATTAGAAAAATACCTCGATGTTCAAAACATGAGGAAAAAATTAGAGAGTATATTATTGATTTTGCAAAGAAACAAAATCTGAAATCAAAAACAGATAAGATAGGTAATATTGTTATTTTTAAACCAGCTAGTTCTGGAATGAAAAATAAGCCTACTGTTGTCCTACAAGGTCATATGGATATGGTTTGTGAAAAAAATAGTGATGTGGAATTTGATTTCTCAAAAGATTCAATAAAACTTAAACTTGAGGGTGATTTTCTCACGGCTGATGGTACTACACTTGGTGCAGATAATGGTATCGGTCTTGCAATGAGTCTTGCAATTCTCGAAGATAATGTTTTGAATCTAGGACCAATTGAGGCATTATTTACTGTTGATGAAGAAACAGGTCTTACTGGTGCTTTTGCAATGAAATCAGATATGATAACTGGTAAGATACTCCTAAATTTAGATAGTGAAGATTTTGGTGTTCTAACAGTTGGTTGTGCCGGTGGTGGTGATTCAAAAATTGAACTGCCAATTAAAACCAAGCCTACAGATGGAAATCTGGATAGTTTCACCATTAAGGTCTCAGGATTACGTGGTGGCCATTCAGGTGTTGACATCCATGAGCAACGAGGAAATGCTGTAAAACTACTATCAAGAATGCTTTGGAAAGCTTCAAATGATTATGATTTTTATATAACCGAAATGAAAGGCGGGGATAAACACAATGCAATACCTCGTGAAGCGTATGCAAAAGTTTCCATAAGAAAAACCGATAAAAATAAATTTATTGACATGCTAAAAACTGAAGAAAAAGATATCTTGGAAGAAATCAAACCTATTGATCCAAACTTCAGCATGGATATTGAAAATATTAGTAAACTTAATTCAACACTTACAAAAGACTCTCAAAATAAAATTTTAAATCTCTTACACGGTCTTCCACATGGAATAGACAAGATGAGCTATGATATTCCCGATCTTGTAGAAACATCAACAAACCTTGCATCTGTTACCTTCAATGAAAAAAATGCATTGATACAACTTAGTACCAGAAGCTCGATAAATTCATCACTTCAGGATTTACGTGACCGTATTCACGCAATTGCGGAACTTTCAGATGCAAAAGTTACCGAAGAAAAACCCTATCCCGGGTGGAAACCAAATCTTGATTCAAAAATTCTAAAACTATCGAAGAAAATTTTCAAAGAAATCTATGGTAAAGAACCAAAAGTTGAAGCAATTCATGCAGGTCTTGAATGTGGGATTATTGGAGAAAAATTTCCGGGAATGGATATGATATCAATCGGACCGACTCTTAAATATCCACATTCTCCAGAAGAACAATTACACGTTAGTACTGTTGATAAAACATATAAATTTGTATTAGAACTCTTGAAAAATGTCTAATTATTAAAAAAGAAAATTCTTATGACAATTGTGAAATTGATATTTATCTTAAAATTCCAAGAAGTTTAAAATCAAATAATAATTTCATAAGTTTATTACTACTTTTTAAAAATTTACTTTTGAATCAAAAAGATATAATAATATTCTAAGCTTAATTATTAGATAGGCTTAAAAATTATAAAAAAAAATCTAAACTGCTAAAAAAAAAAATCAGCTTTGTTTATTATCTGAGCTATCTATTGTCTTTAAAGTTATTGTAACTCTTTCAATTTCTGGAAATATTTCGCTTATCTTTCTATTAATATTTTCTTTAATTCTATTGAATTCTTTGATTGTCATATCATCAGAAACTTCTACTTCGAGTTCTCCTTGGAAAATTGGTCCAGATTTTCTTAATCTTACAATATTGGCAGATTTTACCTCCTTAAATTCTTGTGCTATTTGCTTTATGCTAAAACTTATATCAACACATTCACCATCACATGCATCAATAAGGATATAGCTACTTTCTTTAATTGCGGCAAAACCAATAGTTATAATTATAATTGCAATAATTAAACCAACTATTCCATCTGCAATAAAAATTCCTTGTGAAGATAGTATTAATGCAATAACCGTTAATCCTGATGCGGTTCCATCTTTAATTGTATTAAATGCCTCAAGTTTTACTGAACCCATTTTTGATTTTTTTGATTTTCTAAATTTATAAACTCCAAGACCTAAAGCAATTACAGCCGCAATAAATGCAAGAATTGCTCCAATCAATGGTGTTTCAACAGGATGAGGATCTATAAGTTGATTTATCGAGCGGTAAGCAATATAAATTGCAAGACCAATCATTATCACTGCTGCTATTCCTGAAGCAAGATTTTCCATTTTGTAATATCCATAATGAAATCGTTTGTCAGCTGGTCTCTTAAAAAACATTAAACCAATCCAAACAACAGCAGAAACAAAACCATCACCAATACAATCAATGCCATTTGCAGTAAGGGCAATACTTTTGGAGATATATTCACCAAAAATAATCTGAATTACACCTAAAATAATTAGTATAAATGCTGTATAACCTGCTAATTTATCAGCCTTTTCAACTAAGCCTTCTTTCATAATTATAAAAATTGCTAAAACTCAAATATTTATAATTTTTTGCTAATATCAAAAGCTAAGCAAAATACAGGTTTTCCCATTGTTTATATGGTATTTCATTTTCTTCTTAAAATGTAAAGAGATTGTTAGTTCATGTTTTCCGTCTTATTTCTTTTATCTTTATATCTCCAACCATAACCTGGGTATCTCATTGCTCTGAAACCTTTTAAAAAATCGTTAAATGCTATTGAATTACGGAAACGAATTACTCTTACTACTTCACCTGTTTTTTCATTAAATAACTCAACTACTTTTTTATATTTAACTCCGATCCTAACCATATCCTTTCTACACCTACCTGCAACATTTTAATATTTCCTTAAACATATTCTTACAATCATATTTTTCTTATTAAACGAAGGAAGTATAATTCCTAAAAACCGTTATTTATATATTTTTACATTAACACTTTTTACTAATTCATTAAACGGTTTTTTGTAATTTACTAATAAATAATATAGTTTACACCTTACTTCTTTATCTTCTCTTTAATTTTCATTAACAAATTAATTACATCTAGCTTTTTTCCGTTGCATTTTATTTTTAGTATGCCTTTTTTTTAATCGCTCTAATTTAGTTGCCATTATATAACCTCAATTTTCATATTGTTTTTATTCTTTAGTTGTTCTTTTTTTTTTTTGTTGTTTTTTCTATCATTTTTTCCTACGTATTTTTATAAGAATAATTGCAATCTAGACTTTTAATTTAGATTGCATTTATCTTGTAAATGTTTCATAACCACATACTCAAGCTGTTTTCAG
Organism: uncultured Thermoplasmatales archaeon; assembly: GCA_964533085.1. GTDB lineage: Archaea > Thermoplasmatota > E2 > DHVEG-1 > DHVEG-1 > SG8-52-3. The sequence goes on from CAZHIY010000037.1 coordinate 10,288, forward strand.
CTTCTTTACATTGGTCGCTCGTTGCCCACGATCAGAGTCTTCGATCTCGTATTCAACTTCATCTCCTTCATAGAGACCTGATCCCACGGATATTGCAGTTCTATGAACAAAGACTTCCTTTCCGTCTTCGTTTGCTATGAAGCCAAATCCTTTCATATCATTGTACCATTTTACAGTTCCTTTCATATACTTATCACCTCCTCAGACTATTGTGTCTAAGATGAGTAAAAGAGCAAAAAATAAAAAATCTCAAAAGTCCGAAAAAACGAAATTATGAAACTGTTATCTTTATTCTTTCCTGTTACTATATACAATATACTATCTTAAATAGTTATCTATAAAGGGTTGGACATTGTTTTTCTTGAATAACTGTTTTTTCTAGCAATATTGGTTAAAAACCTTTCTTTTGGTTATTTTTTAGTATATTGATGAAAAAAAGCAAAAAAAAAGCAAATAATTATCTTGGAAGAAAGCTCAGCCTTCTTTTGTTTTATATTCCTCTATATCCAGTTACAAACCATCTTTTCAATGAGTGTTTATATCAGTATTAAAATATGAAGAGAAGAATAAGGGGCTAAGAGATGGGATGGGATGCATTTTACAAAATAGAGCCCTCTATTCTTCCCTATTTATTATTGTAAATGTTAAAGGTTGTTAAGTTCCATTTTTTATATATTCCCTCAAAAACCACAAATAAATGTATTGCATATTCTTATTTAAGGTTATGTATTAATTATACTATAATATGTTATTTTTATGAATGTTATTCTTTTTTGCATAGTATTATATAAATATGAAGAATATGAAAAAATAATAATGTTGAAATATGCAAATGTCCATACAAAGGATTGATTTTTATGGCTAAAAGAACAACAATTAGTCTTTCGGAGGTAGAACTTAATAAACTTAGAGAATTGGCTAAAAAGGAACATCGACCTATTAGCCGTCAGATTATTTACATGATGCATTTTTATATAAAACAACAACAGGAGAAATAATCATTATTTTTTTAAAAATGAGAGATGCTTATTTTATTTGTAGATATATAAATTACACATGAATGTATTTAAAGTTATGTACAAAGTTATTTATATTATGGCTTTATTATGTATCATTATATAACTTTGCATAATTGTAGTAAAAGTTATAGCATAAACTTAAACGGGGGAAAAATCCATGATTAAAAGAACAACAATCAGTCTTTCAAGTGAAGAGCTTAATCAACTTAGAGAATTAGCCCTTAAAGAACGGCGACCTGTCAGTCGTCAGATAATTTACATGATGGAGTTTTATAAGAAACAAGGATAATGGAGATTAAATATGAGAGGAATTTGTAGATGTGTTTATTGTGGGCGAAAATTTATTAGTGAAGAGATTTTAAAAGAGCACATGATAAAATTTGGAACACATGTGTATAATTAACCAATTAAAATTAAATCTTTATTGACATCACTGTGTTTATAGGAGCAGAAAAAATGAGTGGAGCTTTTGAAAAGCACTTAGATAAAAGAATAAGCGAAATACGTGCAAGGATTCGAAATTCCAAAAGAAAAAAAATAGAAGGAATTAACACTTTTGGGCAGCATGTGGAAAAAGCGTGGAAAAATATCAATGAAATAAAATCGAAATAAAATATCAGCCATCTAATATCACGTCATTAATGATTTTTAATTTGAGGGGGAGGAAAATATCATGAAAAAGGAAAATCAATTGGAAAAGATGAGAAAGATTACTGCCTTTAATGACTGGATGAATGACTTTGAGATACCTCAAACTAATGAATGGCAGAAAAAAATATTAAAAAAATATTAGATAAATATTAAACGAATTTCAACTCTAATTACTAGGGGAAAGTGGCGGTTATATTAAATAATTGAGTTTTTAATAGAAAGTTTTAGGATAATATTCATTAATTGGCAGAAATTTTTTTTTCATTTTCTAAAAGAAAATCAATAAGATAAGGAATATATTTTTATGAAAAATTGCAAAATCAAATATAATATTAATATTTACTTTGCGTAATAATATCATGCCTGCAATGGGGTTCGAACCCCTACATGTATCTCTAAATAATACAATTTATAATACCATATGATATTGTCCAAAACTCGCATGTCCCTAGCGTTTCGGTCAGTATCATAAACCACAGAAAAATATAAAAATAATTACCTGATTTTTCTCATGTTGATGCGGATATGATCTAGTGGTTATGATGGATTTATTTATTCGCCGATTCTCATCACTTTTCTCGCCGAGAATCTTCGCGTTATTTTCCACGAATTCTATAAAAATCTTCTTTTTCTTTTTAAAATAGAATATAAAGAACGAGATATTGACTCGGTTTTATCGGTAAAAAACGATTTGATTTATTTTAATACGCCTCGTCATGATGATCAAGAGAAATTATCCTAACTATGTTATTTTCTATTTTGTAAATAAGAACAAATGGACCAAAATGTAACCGTCTGTATCCTGCAAGGACATTTCCAAGAGTTTTATAACGTTCTGGATTCTGAATTAAATCTTTGAGTTTTGTTTGTATTTGATTGAATAATATTTTATCTTTTTTCTTTAACTTTTTAATTGATTTTTCGAATTGTGAACTAAATTCAATTATGTATGCCATGTTATAAACTCTCTAAATATTCAACGGCATCTTTTTGATTGAATCTCTTTACTTTCTTGTTCAATATCATTTCTTTTTCAATTTTTTGAAATCTTTCAATTTTTTCAAAAAATACTTTTTTTCTGATAATCTCGAGAATAAACTCTTGGATGTTTCTATAACCAAATTCTTTTGAATATTCTTTAGATGCTTTTAATAAATTTTCTGGTATTGTTAAACTTATTTG
>CAZHIY010000038.1:0-13099 GCA_964533085.1 uncultured Thermoplasmatales archaeon
CTGTCCTGCTAATATCTTTTTTACATGAATGTTGGCGATGTCACTTGACATTACAACATCAAAAGATTAAAAAGTAACAAATTAATAATAATTCATTTGTAGAGGTATATAATTAAATGAAAATTATTCAATATTTTATAATAGGAATCCTTATTTTTAGTAGCTTTACTATAGTAAGTATAGGAAAAGAAGCAAGGCCCAATGAACTATCAATCGACCTTAAGTTCTCAACACCAACAGTGCAAGAAAGTAACTCATATACAAGTTTAGATATAAATGGTGCAAATACCTGTACACATAATCCTGGTAAACCTATACTTCCAATATTTACAAAAAAAATTTCTTTTTCATTTGGTACTCAAATAAAGAAAGTAAAATATGAAATCTCAGAAATAAAATTAATAACTCTAACAAATAAAATCAAACCTGCTCCGCCTCCTGCAATACCAGATGGGCATTCAACCTATACAAATAATTTCATAGATGATACCACCTATGACACAGAAGAATTATATCCAAATGATTGGATTACATATTCTGTAGGTGCAGGACTAGATGAAAACAACAAACATAGTATATTTTTAACAATACAGGTTTTTCCAGTAAGATACATACCTGCCAAGGATATAATATATTATATCGAAAATATTGATTTAATAATTACTTATGAAGAATCAGAAAAAAATACATTTCCCGCAACCTCAGAATATGACCTATTGATACTTACGCCATCAAGGTTTTCAAAAAACCTTGAAAAATTAGTGAACCATAAAGACAGCTATGGAATAAATACAATTCTTGTCACACTTGACGAAATTTATAATGAAGATTACTTCCCAGCAGAAGGAAGAGATGATCCTGAAAAAATCAAATATTTTATAAAAGATGCAATCGAAGAATGGGGTGTAGAATATGTACTCCTTGTTGGAGGTAGAATACCAGGAATAAAAGAGAAATGGTACCTACCTGTTAGATATGTAAATATATTTTGGGTAAATGAATCTAGTTACATAAGTGATCTTTACTTTGCAGATATCTACAATGGAGAAGGTGGTTTTTCATCATGGGACACAAATAATAACGGTATTTATGGAGAATGGCCTAACGGCGGTTCACTAATTGACCAGATGGATTTATATCCAGATGTTAAACTCGGCAGATTACCATGTCGGTATAAATTTGAATTAAATATAATGGTAAACAAAATAATAAATTATGAAAACAGTCAGATCTCAAAAAAAATAGTTGTCTCAGGTGGAGATAACTTTGATGACATTCCATATGGCGGGAACAACGAATATGAAGGAGAACTTGTTTGTGATAAAACCATAGAATATTTATCTGGGTTTGAAGAAGCATGTGTATATTCATCACAAACTAACATAACGGCAAGAAATATTAGAAAAGCACTAGGAAAGGGTGGTATCTTCATGCACCTTCATGGACATGGAAGTCCATTGATGTGGACATCACATAAACCTCTCAACTTTGATGTGTGGGAGGATGGTTTATTCATAACAGATATGCCATTCTTTTTCAACAAGGATTATCCAATAGTAGTTATTGGCGGTTGCCATACCTCGATGTTTAACATAAGTATGACAGTATATTCATGGAGAGGTCCTTGCTTTAGAGGACTCAGTGATTGGTTACTAGTAAAACTTAGTGGTGGAGCAATTGCTACACTAGGGTACACCTGCTTTCCTGTCGCCTCACCTGGAGAAAGCGGGGACCTTGATGGAGACGGAATAAATGAACCTGATTGTGTTGAATCAGGTTATGGCTACATTCAACTAAGACTATTTTATGGGTATGGGGAAAAAGACATGCAATATCTAGGAGAATGCTGGAATTTTGCAGTAAGCAATTACACCGATCACTTTAAAATCCCATATCAACAATGGCATTTCCATACAATCCAGGGTTTTGTGCTACTTGGCGACCCCAGTTTAAAAATAGGAGGCTATAAAAGATAGCTATATTTGAAATAAATTTTTAATTCTTCATCCTATTTCTTTGAATATTAAAGATACATATGTTATATTAACAATAATAATAAAAAAATTTATATTAACGTATCTCATATTAAATTACATATTTTAGAGAGGCAAAGAATGAGAAAGAAACAAATTTGTGTTTTAATGTGTGTCCTGTTGATAGGCAGCTCTGGTATAGCACTTGCGGATTGGTCTCCCGGTGATGGTCATAAAATGCATTTCCCGCAGATGCCTGATCCTAATGGATGGGATGTTGACTGGGGTCTTGTATATCTAGGAGACGACTGGATGTGTAATGAAACTGGTTTTATAAAAGATATTCATTTCTGGATTTCATGGTGGAATGATCAAGTACAAAATATACCCTGGATATATGTATCGATTTGGTCAAATAATCCTACAGGTCAGCATGGATGGTCAATACCAGATGAACTCTTATGGGAGAAAACATTTCAAGAAGGAGAGTTTATTGTTGCAGGGCCCTGGGATGGAGTTCAGGGATGGTTAAACCCACCTTCACAATACTATCCAGACAACCATTATGAGTATTACCAGATAAACATTCCAGAAATTGTTAGTCCCTACCTTCAATACATTGATAATATATACTGGCTTGTAATCAAAATGCCATTTTCCGATCAATATATATGCGGCTGGAAAACAACACTAGATTCCTTTATGGACAATGCAGTTTTTGCAACTGAACCTATAACAAATTGGTGGCTTATCGATGGAATAGACCTTGCTTTTGTTATAAATGGAGAACCACCTAAACCTGACCTTTTATGTGAAGGAAGTCTAAGATGGTTGGAGATATCACCTGGTGTAACAGTATCTGATAATTTCAAAGTCGGAAATATTGGTGAACCAAGCTCTCTTTTGAACTGGTATGTTGATAATTGGCCAAGTTGGGGATCATGGGACTTTTCACCAAATAGTGGCACAGGACTTCCAGATGGAAATTGGATAAATATAACCGCAACAGTTGAAACACCACTTGATAAAAACCAAAACTTTTCGGGAAATATAACTATAGTTAACGCAGATGACCCAAGCAATTTTTGTGAAATACCTGTATTTCTTCAAACACCACGAAATAGATTTTCATTCAATCAAATTTTTATACAGTTATTAGCTAGAATTTTCCAGAGGTTTCAAATATTACAATGGCTTCATTATTAGAAAAATACTAATTTTCTTTTTTTCTTTATACTAAAATGAATAATTAGAAGAGTAGGTATACTTTTACAATAATTGGCAAATTAATTGATAAACGTATAGTGACCGATAACTTTTTTTACATATGGTGTATGTATTTTCTTAAATGGGATGTGCCATCAAAAATCTTAGGGAAACTTTAAAATGAATCCTTTTCTAAGAAGAAAAAAACTACAGATAATTCATGAGTCTATTGATAATCTATTACTTGAAAAAACAAGTTCAAAAACTGTAAATGAACCATTTAGATATATAAGTTCAGCCAAACAAACTTACACATTAGATGGGAATGATAACAGGACTGTTATAGATGCAATTGGAAATACTCCTCTTATAAATATAAAAAATGTTTATGCAAAACTAGAGAGTGTTAATCCGAGTGGAAGTATCAAAGACAGAGTTGCATTAGAAATAATTTGCGCAGCTGAAAGAGAAGGAAATCTAAAACAGGGATATACCATAGTTGAGGCTAGCAGTGGAAACACTGGTATTTCTTTATCAATGGTTGCAGCAGTAAAAGGATACAAAATGATTGTGGTTATGCCACAAAATATGAGCAAGGAAAGAAAACAAATGATGAAAGCTTTTGGAGCAAAAATTATTCTAAGTTTAAAAAGTGGAAGTCTCCAAGAGGCAATAAACAAAGCAGAAGAAATTGCAAAAAAACCAAAGATGTTTCTAGCAAGGCAGTTTAATAATCCAAATAATATTTTTGCACATGAAAAAACAGGTAGAGAAATCCTTAATGAGATTGGACCAGTCGATGCCGTAGTTGCTGGTGTTGGAACAGGTGGAACACTGATAGGAATTACAAATGTTATGAGATCATTTAATCCAAGTGTAAAACAAATAGCAGTAGAACCTGAAGAAGCAGCTGTTATGTTTGGAGGAAGTGATGTAAGAATTAAACAGCATAAAATTCAGGGCATCGGAGATGGTTTTATTCCAAAATTAATAGATATGGAAAAAGTAGATAAGGTAATCACTGTTGGAAGTGAAGAAGCAATACAAATGGCAAAAAAACTCTCAAGAAAATATGGCCTTTTGGTAGGAATAAGTTCTGGTGCAAACATGCTAGCAGCACTTAGAGTTGCTAAAAATTACAATAGGGTAGTTACAGTACTACCGGATAGAGGTGAACGGTATCTAAGTATGAATTTATTTAAAAACTAAAAAATATCTATAATTCCTATTTTTAGCATAATTTATTTAACCATTATAAATTATCAAAACTCCTATGTTAAAAGGAAAAGCAGCAATTATTTCTGGTGCATCAAGAGGAATAGGTAGAGCAATTGCAAATATTTTTGCTGAAAATGATGCAATAGTTGGAATAAACTATAATACAAATGATCAAAAAGCAGAGGAAACAATAAAACAAATAAAACAAAAAGGTGCTAAGGGACTACTTTTAAAAGGGGACGTATCAAATCCAAAAGATGTAGAAACTATTGTAAAAACCTTTGTTTCCAAAACAAAAAAAATTGACATTTTAGTAAACAATGCAGGAATATACAAAAGAAGTAATTTTGAAAAAATATCGTACGGTACATGGAACAAGGTTATCTCAACAAATCTTACAGGTTGTTTTAATCTATGTAAAGAAGCAGTACCATATATGAAACCCGGTAGCAAAATAATATTTATTTCATCACAGCTAGCATTCAGAGGATCTCCACATGGAGCAGATTATGCAGCATCGAAAGCAGGAATGCTTGGTCTAATGAGGAGCCTGGCACTAGAACTAGCAAATAAAAAGATAAATGTAAATGCAGTTGCACCTGGAACAATTGATACAGATATAATTGCAAGTTATACAGAAGAAATAAGAAAGCAAAGAATAAAAGAAATTCCGCTCAATAGACTTGGAACACCAAATGATATTGCAAATACTTGTCTCTTTTTAGCATCTAGCCTATCAGATTATATAACAGGTGAAACAATCAATGTAAATGGTGGACTTTACATTCATTAGACTTTGATTATTATGAAAAAAAAATTATAGGTGTTAAAATGGATAAACCTGCATCTAATCAAAAAAAAGGAATAAAAAAAGAAACAATTGTTACAGTTATATTTCTTATAATTGTAGCATTTGCAGCAATATATGTTGCATTTTTTTATTTATTTAGCGAGGAAACAGAAATTAAATTCACTTCTTCCTACAAAAATATAGATGCAAAAGTAGCATACAATTTGATTAACAAGACAAAGAATCTTGTAATAATAGATTGCCGCGGTTTAGAAGGATGTGGATCATGTCAGATTAAAAGTGAGGGAAGACTAGATTTTGATTTTGTTTATTTAAATCAAAATCCTTATGTTCATTATAATACAACTGAGAATTTATTGATCTATAGCAAAGATGGAACAGTTGCAGAAGAAGACTTTTGTAAAATACTTGTTGATCATGTATATGGTAAAATTTACAATTTAGAAGGTGGTTTTGATGCTTGGAAAAATGCAGGTTATCCAATCTCTCATTTGGTTCCACCAGAGTACCCTGGATACTTTATTACTTTTTAATATGTTTTAAACCAGCTCTAGCAGATTCCTCAGATTCACCTCTTAAAAGTCTTCTTTTATATATCTCATATTCCTCTTCAGGACTTTTTTTCATATATTTTTTTAACTTTCTTTTACTATTCCAATCCTTGAACCAACTCATAATACAGAAACCTCAATAATTCAAACTATAAAAATTAATCTTCAAAATTAAATCCACCAAATAGTGTATTAGTCGGTTTATGTCTTATTGCTACATTACCTTGGCAATCTTTTACAACATCACCTTCCTTTATTTGTCCAGATGGAAGAGTTGCATTCCCGGAACAAATTTCATGATCATTCCATTTTAAATTCTCTTCATAAATTTTTTGCACCTTAATAGTATTAGAACTCTTATCCATGGTAAATACTGCAGGTGTTTTAGGTAGATGTTTTCCTTCTTTTTTATCCTGAACACCAATAAGTACAAAAGCTAAAAATAGAAAAAAGAGACCAGTTAAAAAAAATTGAAGATGATAAATCCAAATAGCAAGCATCCAGCATACTATCCATCCAACACCTAACAACTTCTCTGTAGATGGAATTCTTTCGAATATCCCCTCCAAGTCCATGATAATACGTATTAATTATTCCTATATAACTTTATTTTCAATATTTTACTAAATATCGAAATCTCTAAATACCGATTAACAGAGATGATTTCTGATAAATATGAAAAAAAGGGAAGGCATATTTTGCATAATAACGTTTCTTTTAGCAGGATTGTTAATCTAATTTTTTTAGAATTTGAAGTAAATCTATTAACACGATTTCTTATATCAATTTTTTAATTAAAGGGTTTGTAGTGTAGTTCGGATATCACAGAGGCTTCCGGAGCCTTTAACCCGGGTTCAAATCCCGGCAGACCCGTTAATATTCGAACAATTTAAAAATAAAATGAATAAAGAATTTATTATTGACAATATTTGTACATAAATATTTAAATATGTTTTACTTATAGTATAATAATTATAAATAATCGAGGTATAATTTATTCATATTTGTTACCAGATTTGATAAAAAATAAATTTTTAGGAATGACAGACAATGATCAATAAAACAATTTACTCTATCTTTCAAGAAGGAAGCCGAACAATGTTTTATAGCAGTCTTTTTTTTCCAAAAAAGATACGAAATGATGTTTTTATTTGCTATGCTTTTGTAAGAAGAGCAGATGATCTTGTTGATAAGGCCCCTCAAGATAAGGAGAGATTTTATTGCTTTAAACAGGACTATGAACAAGCAAAAAATGGTAAAAAAACTGGAGACATTGTTATTGATTCATTTGCAGATCTGGAAAAAAGGAGAAGTTTTGATTCAAAATGGACAGAGGCATTTCTTAATTCTATGGAGATGGATTTAACAAAAAAGACATATGAAACATTAGAAGAACTTCTTAAATATGTATATGGGGCAGCAGAAGTTATGGGATTATATATGTCAAATATATTAGGAATCAATAAAGAATCATATCCATATGCTAGATATCTGGGAAGGTCAATGCAGTGTATAAACGCTCTTAGAGATATCGCAGAAGATATCAAATTAGGTCGTTCATATATACCTAATGAAGATCTCAAAGAACATGGATTGAAAAGTCTTGAATATCAATATATAAAAAAACATCCTGAAAATTTTTCCAATCTAATAAAAACACACATTACAAGATTTTGTTATTGGTTAGAAACCGCAGAAAAAGGTTATCATTACATGCCAAAACGATATCTTATCTCTGTAAAGACTGCAATGGACATGTACCAATGGACAGCAGAACAAATTCTAAAAAATCCTTTCATTGTATATGAATGGAAAGTAAAACCATTAATTTCTCAGATTATTTCAACAGTTTTTATAAATCTAGTTAACCCCTGGTCAATGAATAAAAGAAATCTTCAATGTTTATATGAACCATCTGAACTTCCTCAAATTGTTCGTTCATTATAATTATAATGAGAAAAAATAGGTAAAAAAGAAAAAATAAATTTTATAACTTACCTGCAAATTCGTCTACTTTTGCTTCCCAACCATCCATCAAGGCATTTCCAGATTTAATGTCCTTTCCAACTTTAAAATCAACTTCGGCAACTTTTAACATATTCTTTTTTGAAAGCAGTTTCTCCATTTTATAAAGTCTGTTTTTGTCCATTCCATGAGTATTTATAATACCATATTTCTTTTCATTGATTCCATCAAGTTTCTTCATAAAAGATCTCATATTTCTTTGTAGATTAAATGCTTCAGCTGCAGCGGAGAATATATATAAATCTGCTTCTGGTAAGGCAGATGGGTCCGCTTCTTCAGTTGTTAAAATCTTTGTTTCTGCCTTTTTCTCCTTTAATTTTTCTGCTAGATAATGAACAATTTTTTTATTATGACCATATCTTGACCAATAAACAATGACGTAATTCATTTGTTCACCGAGGGGACAATAATTTTACTATATAAAAATGTGTTAGAAATAATCTATATAGATAAAATTATGAATACTTATACATACATGATTTTGAAATTTAATTGATTCTTTATTTCTAAACAATGGAGGGTCATCATAGACCTTTAAAAGGTCGTTTTGAAAAAATGATGAATTTTGTTTATATTTCAGATTTCGATCATTTATTTTTTATAAAACAAAACGGAAAAACCTTTTTATCAAAAGTTATTTTAGAAAATAAATCATTTAGTAAAAAAAACAAGGTGGACATATTTATGGAAAATAAGGTGTTAAAGTTATTACAGATAGGAAATATAACAGCTGTTATTATAACAATTATTGTAAATATTCTCTCAAATTTATTACCAATTGGAGGTAAAAACACTGCAGAATTATCTGATAATATACCTAACTTATTTGTTCCAGTTGGATTAACATTTTCAATATGGGGAATCATATATGTTTTGATCATAATATTTGCACTATATTTAGCAAGAGATTTTTTTAAAACCGAAAAAACAACAAAACCATTTATAGAAAAAATAAGCTTCTTTTTTATTCTTGCAGGTTTAGCAAATATTTTATGGATCTTTTTATGGCATTATGAACAAGTTCTATTATCACTCCTCGCTATGATTTTATTATTTGCCTCTTTACTTGCTATATATTTAAGATTAAATATTGGAATAGACCCAGTATCAACTAAAGAAAAACTATTCATCCATGTACCAATCAGTGTTTATATTGGTTGGATTACAGTTGCAACTATTGCAAATGTTACAGCAGTATTAGTAACAATTGATTGGGATGGTTTTGGATTAAGTGAACAGATATGGACAATTTTAGTAATTGTAGTTGCAACAATAATTACAATAATGATACTTATTACACGAAAGGACTATGCGTACAGCGCTGTAATCATATGGGCTTTATTAGGAATATATATAAAAAGAATAACAAATGATCCAATTTATGGAGTACAAACCCAAATTGCGTATACTGCAGTAGTTTCAATAGTGATTTTATTAATAATAGTTGGAATATCAGCTTTCCTAAAATATTCAAAAAGAGAGAATACAAGTGTTAAATAATTTAATATATTCCAAAAATTTAAAAGAAAAAAATGAATGATATTATGAATGCTTATGTAATTGAAAAAGGCTCCTTGAAAATTCTTCTGGACAGATTTTTAGATAATTATAAGGTATATGGTCCAATTAAACCAGGCGTTGATTCATCATTTGATGAGATTCATTTTGTAGAAGAACTTCACTTGGAGTACATATCGACTGTTTTACCGCCTAAGAAATTTTTTCATCCTACAAAAGAAACATTGTTATCTTTTAGTAAAACAAATGGAAAATTCAATATTCAAGAGGTCACACAAGATGAAAAAATACTCCTTTTTGGAGTTCACCCTTGTGATGTTCATGCAATTCTAAAACTAGATAAATTTTTTTCCGGGGATTTTAAGGATTCCTATTATCAAAATCGAAGAAAAAATTCTGTTATAGTTGCTTTAAATTGTGTCGAACCAAGCGAACATTCATTTTGTAGCTCAATTGGTACTGGTCCTTTCTTAAAAGAAGGATATGATATATTAATGACTGATATTGGTACAAAATATCTCATGGAGATAGGAACTAAAACTGGAAGAAATCTAATTAAAGGATTAAATCTTAAGAATGCAAAAAAACCAGATATGGATGAAAAGGAAAAAAGGTTAAATTTAATGGAAAAGAAATTCAAGAAATTTTTAAATATTTCTTGGTTATCTAGAATTGCTAGAGAAAATACTGATCATGAGGTTTGGCTAGATCTGGGGGAACGTGGTGGAGTTGCTGGTTCATTTCCATGTTTATCCTGTGGGTCATGTACCTTTGTTTGCCCTACTTGTTATTGTTATGATTTATATGATACAATGGATCTATCATTAAAAAGTGGAACACGCAACCGGGAGTTGGATTCTTGTCAGTTACTTGAGTACGCATCAGTATCTCTCGATGGTAATTTTAGAAGAGACCGAAAAGACAGGATACGACATTGGATGATGTGCAAATTTGGAGCTGCAGCTGGTGGTAAAAGCTCTAGTTGTGTTGGTTGCGGTCGATGTATACGCGTTTGCCCCTCGAAAATTGATATTACTGAAGTTGCAAAAGCAATTAGAGGAGATTAATTCCATGATGAATTCATTTTATCCAAATCAAGGAGTAATAAAAAAAATAAAATCCGAAACTACCAACACAAATACTTATACTCTTGCTTTTACTGATTCAAAACTACAAAAAGATTTTTCACCCAAACCAGGTCAATTCATAATGCTCAGTTTATTTGGGGCAGGAGAATCAGCAATTTCTTTATCTGATGTTGGTAAAAACGTTTCAATTATTACCACTATCCGTAATGTAGGTAGTGTTACAAACTCGATTATATCTTTAAAACAAGGGGATTATATTGGAATTCGTGGTCCTTATGGAAATGGTTGGCCTCTTGAAGAGTTAAAAGGTAAGGATGTATTAATTGTCTCTGGCGGAATGGGTATTGCTCCTTTAAGAGGTGTTATTAATCATATTAAGAATAATAGAAAGGATTACAGGAATTTAGAAATCCTTTATGGCGCTCGTTCTCCAGAAGATATGATTTTTACTTATGAATTTGATAAATGGAGAAAAATAAAGAAAAGTAGACTTGAATTGACTGTAGATTCTATACCTGTTGAATCTCGATTTGAATGTCAAATTGGACTTGTTACATCATGCTTTCCAAGAATGAATACGAAACCTAAAAACTCAGTAGTACTTTTATGTGGTCCAGAGATTATGATGCGATATGCAGCTAAATGTTTAGAAACAATTGGATTCAAAGACAATCAAATATATCTATCACTAGAAAGGCGAATGAAATGTGGTATAGGAAAGTGTGGACACTGTCAGGTTGGTTTAAAATTTGTTTGTAAAGATGGACCAATCTTTAGCTATAATGAAATCAAGCCTTTTATCCATCCTTTATGAATAAGGTGAAATATGTTATGAATGTAAAACCAAAAATTGCAGTTTTCAAATTTACTGGATGTGCAGGTTGTCAGTTAGAGTTACTTCATTTAGAGGATATATTTCTAGATTTAATTGAATTATTTGAAATTAATTATTGGGTTATGGTCAAACGAGATAACCATGAAAAAATTTGGGACATAAGTCTTGTCGAAGGAGGAATTTCAACTCCTGAGGAAATTGAAGAAATTAAACAAATACGTAAAAAAACAAAATTTCTTGTTGCATTTGGTGACTGTGCGATAGGTGGTTGCATACCATCTATTAGAAATTGGATCCCTCAAATGGAAGCAGAGAATATGGTTTATACTGACACATCTGCAATACATTCCACCAAAGTCCTAGGTATTGGCGAATATGTAAAAATTGATGCTATGTTGAAAGGATGTCCACCACATCGAAACAACATTGTGGAGTTACTTAAGTCAGCACTCTTAAAAATTAGACCACGACTCCGTCAGCATCCTGTATGTGTTGAATGTAAATTTAGAGATAACCTTTGTCTTATCACAAGTAAAAAAAAGCCTTGTATGGGCCCAGTTACAAGCGCTGGATGTAATGCTCTTTGTCCATCTCTAGGTAGGGAATGTGAAGGCTGTTTTGGACCAATGAGCAATCCAAATGCCTCTGCATTGGCTGATATTTTTAGAGATATTGGTCTCAATGAAAAGGATATTACAAGAAAATTTAGAAAATATTCTGGTATGTCATCAGATTTTCGTAAGGAGGCTGGAGACTAATGGGCAAAAAAACTGTAGAACTAAAATATACTCCAAAATCAAAGATTAACATAGATGTTAACTATCTAGCGCGAGTAGAAGGTAGGGGTGCATTAAACCTTAGTATATCAAAAGATGGAAAAGTAAAAAACCTACAATTCAGAGTATATGAACCACCTAGATTTTTTGAGTCTTTTCTTATTGGCAGAAGGTATGATGAAGTAATGGAACTAACCTCTCGTATCTGTGGTATATGTCCTGTTGCACACCAAATAACAGCTTTAAGAGCAATAGAAAATGCTATAGGAATAGAACCTAGTAAGCAAACCCAGGATCTAAGAAAACTTATGGCTATTAGTGCACATATACAGAGCAATGTACTCAGTATGTATTTTCTCTCACTTCCAGATTTCATGGGATATGAAAGCATAATTGAGATGACAAAGGATCATTTGGATATTGTAAAAAGAGGATTAAAACTAAAGAAACTAGGAAATGATATAACTGATCTTGTAGGTGGTAGAGCAGTTCACCCTGTTACAGCAGTTGTTGGAGGATTTACAAGTATACCAAATAAAAACCAGATGCAGATAGTAAGAAAACGATTAGTTGAAGCAAAACAGGATGCATTTGACACAGTAGATCTTTTTTCAAACTTAGAAATTCCTGATTTCACACGAAAATGTGAACACTTAGCGATTTCAGATCCTATGCAATATTCCATAAATAAAGGTAGACTTAAGTCTACTGAGGGCTTAGACATTGACGAAATGGAGTATAGGGATTACATATCAGAAAAACAAGTATCTTATTCAACAGCTCTCCATTCCCAAATTAAAAACCGGGGTTCATTCATGGTAGGTCCACTCCCAAGAGTGAACCTAAACTTTAAACAGCTTTCATCTGATGCAAAAAAGGTTGCAAAAGATAGTGGTATTAAACTTCCAAACTTCAATCCCTTTATATCTCATCTTGCTAGGGCTATAGAACTAGTCCATAACATAGATGAGTCCATTGAAATAATAGATAGACTGCCGCTCAGAGATGAAAAAAGAGATATAATCTGTAAATCTGGATTTGGTGCAGCTATTACTGAGGCTCCTAGAGGAAGCCTATATCATAGTTATGACCTTGATA
>CAZHIY010000039.1:0-12948 GCA_964533085.1 uncultured Thermoplasmatales archaeon
CAACCTATTTTTCATTCTCGTGGGTGTCCTGAAAGGTCATGTACGTTTTTTTTTCATTTTTGCATCATATTTAAATAAAAATATAATTCTTCATCACTCAATTTATCAATTAAAAACAAAATTGTTATTTTAATATTTTTTGGAGGTTTTAACTGATTTGAAATAAAAGTTTTTACTATATATTCGCTATTAATTCCTGTTTTTAGATTGAAAAACACCCATCTATGGTATTTTTAAGAAAATGATTTAAGTCACATTTAATAAGATTTTATTATGTTTAAGAATAGCTTATTAAGTGTTTTAAACAAACAAAATTAAATGTTTATAAAACAATTCGATATTTTTATAGACAATAAGATCAAAGTCAAAGCTAAATTATTCCCTCCTTCCTATCTTTTTTTTATTAAGGAAGTTATATAAAGATATACATCGTTACTAGCTCTAAGGAAAAGTTTGTGGAGAAACATTTTAACCTAATAAGCCTCAAGTTATCTTTTTCCACAAGCCAATCCTTTCCAATGCTCTCATTTTTTAAATTATTTAGAATTATTAATTGTCAAATAATATATTTATAAAGTGATATCAGGACATATAATAAATAAAGAAACCCCATCTTTATAATTAGGGCTTAAAAGAAATAAATTTAATTAAATACTAATTGAAAAATGTAGGCCCGAGCCGGGATTTGAACCCGGGACAGAGGATCCACAGTCCCATATGTTACCAGGCTACACTACTCGGGCCATATTTTTAGGGTGACGCAATAATTGAAGAAATATTTAAAAGTATATGTATTTTAAACTCGGCAAACTAATATAATAAATATTTTATTTCAAACCATAAAGCAGGGGTAGCCAAGCCTGGTCAACGGCGCAAGGTTCAGGGCCTTGTCCTGCAGAGGTCCAAGGGTTCGAATCCCTTTCCCTGCACTTATTTTATCGTTTCATCAGAAGGGACATATGTCCTGTCCTAACACAATCAGGGATGATTTCGACCTAACAAATGTTTAAATAACCAAAGAACCTCTCTTTTCATGAGGTGAAAAAGATGGAAAAAGAGCAAAAAAGGAACCGTTGGCTGATTATTGGTATTAGTTTCTTTGCTGGAATTGGATTAATGAGTATCTTTAATATTATCAAAACAATTTATAATCAACATCCAATTCAATATGATTGGATTATGCTTGCAGTTTCGATAATAATGATGTCTATATGCCTATTATTTCTTACTATATTTAAAAAGACTAAATTACCTTATCAAAGACTCCTGGAAAAATAATATAATTGCTTAGCAACAGGGGAATTGACGTTAATTTTACAATATGCGGAGAGGAAAGCCAACCATTTATGGTTTGGGAGAAATCGAAAGTTATTATTTTTTTGATTTTTTTTGTAATGATAGGAACATTCTTTACCCAAGTATCGTTATCAAAAAACCTTTCTGCTATTGATAAACAACAAGGGATAGCTTTTGATGGACAGATCTTGTTTTCTCCTTTCTATGGCACAACAACCTATTTAATTAATAGCTCTGGTACAGTAAATCATACTTGGTCGAGCACTTATAGACCTTTTACTGAATCATATTTGTTAGATAATGGAACTATTGTTCGTCCAATACTTTCTGGAAGTGGTTTTCAAAAAATTTTATGGGATGGAACAATAGATTGGGACTTTAGATATACAGTTAGCGGATGTACCTGCCATCATGATATTGAGTATTTACCAAATGGAAACGTGCTAATGATAGTTTGGGTAACAAAAACACGTGCTCAGGCTATTGATGCAGGACGTAATCCAAGCACCATTCCAGGGAACACATTTACGCCTGATAAAATCATTGAGGTGAAACAAACTGGCCCAACAAGTGGAGATATTGTCTGGGAATGGCATGTTTGGGATCATCTTATTCAGGACTTTGATCCATCAAAAGATAATTATGGTGTTGTTGGAGATCATCCAGAATTAATTGACATAAATTTCGGCGATCCTTTTGCATATGATTGGCTTCATTCGAACTCAATTGATTACAATCCAGAGTTTGATCAAATACTTCTTGATGGCCATAATTTTAACGAAGTCTGGGTCATTGATCATAGCACAACTATAGAGGAAGCTGCTGGTCATACAGGAGGTAATTATGGGAAAGGAGGTGATTTGTTATATCGTTGGGGTAACCCACAAGCATACGATGCTGGAACCGAGAGTGATCAAAAATTATTCTTCCAACATGATGCCTCATGGATAAAATCTAGATATCCAGGTGAAGGAAATATTCTTGTATTCAACAATGGCAATAACCGTCCCAGTGGGCAATATTCTACTGTGGATGAATTTGCTCCACCTATAGATTCCAATGGAGAGTATTATCTCGAACCAGGTTCAGCTTATGGTCCTGAGGACTATACATGGACTTTTACTGCTGATCCACCAACAAGTTTCTATTCACACGTTTACGGCGGTGCACAACGTCTTAAAGATGGAAATACACTCATTTGTTATGGAGTGCCTGGGATATTTTTCCTAGTTACTCCTGATAATACTATGGTATGGGAATGGACTAATCCATATCCGAATCCAAACCAGAATGGCGTTTTTAAAATCGAATACATTCCACCTGAAGAACCTCCAGCTCCGGATGAACCTGATTTAGATTGTGAAGGAAGTCTTTCATGGCCTAATATTTCACCAGGTACAACAGTATTTGGCGGTTTTCAAGTAAAAAATATTGGGGATGCAGATTCATTATTAAATTGGAAAGTAAATACCTCATCAATCACTTGGGGAACATGGTCATTTACTCCTGTATCTGGAGTAAATTTAACTCCAGAGGATGGACAAGTGACTGTTCAAGTATCAGTTATTGCTCCTGATGAAAAAAATTTGGAATTTCAGGGTCAACTTAGAGTAGAAAACCAGGACAATTCCTCAGATTTCGATTTAATTCCAGTATATCTAAATACACCAGTAAATATTTATGTTTTTTATTCACCAATCTATCAATTTATGCTTAAAATTAAAAATTTTTGTTCAGAATTGATATATAATTTATTTGAAACATTAATCTAGTATTCTTAATGTCTTAGGTCTATATTCCCCCAGCCGAGCCACCATCACACCCTTTAAGCAATACCCTAAATTTTTACTACGAAAAAACATGAACTGAAAGAAATATGCTACACAATGATCAGTACAAAAGTTGGATTAGTTTTGTATACTATTAAAATCATGCTATTTATTCTGTTGGATGAAATAAAGTAAATATTACAAAGCATATTATAGACAAATAATTCTTCTTTTTCTTTTTAATTTTTAATACAAAAAAGTTAAAAACATCTATCTAATTAGAAATTCTAAAAAAATTGGGTGAGGTTTTATTATGAGCAATAAAGATAAAAAAAAGAAATTGACAACTGCTTTTGGAATACCTGTAGGTGATGATCAAAATAGTCTTACTGCTGGAAAACGAGGTCCCGTTCTGATGCAGGATGTTCATCTGCTTGAGAAGTTAGGTCATTTTGATCGTGAGCGTATTCCTGAACGTGTTGTCCATGCAAAGGGTGCTGGTGCAGGTGGTTACTTTGAAGTTACTGCAGATGTCACCAAATATACAAAAGCAAAATTTCTCTCAAAAGTTGGCAAAAGAACTGAAGTATTTGCCCGTTTTTCTACTGTAGGTGGAGAGAAAGGCTCGGCCGATGCTGAGCGTGATCCACGTGGATTTGCTGTTAAGTTTTATACAGAAGAAGGTAATTATGATTTTGTTGGGAATAATACCCCTGTTTTTTTTATACGCGATCCATTAAAATTTTCAGATTTCATACACACCCAAAAGCGCAATCCAGCTACTAACTGTAAGGATCCAGATATGTTCTGGGATTTTTTGTCCCTGATACCTGAATCAATTCATCAAGTAACAATTCTCTTTTCAGATCGAGGGATTCCTGCTACATTTAGAAATATGAATGGCTATAGCAGTCATACTTATATGTGGTATAACAAAAAGGATGAATATTTCTGGGTGCAGTATCATTTTAAGACTGATCAGGGTATAAAAAATCTCACACGACAAGAAGCAGAAAAAATGCGTGCAAAAGACCCAGATCATGCCACAAGGGACCTTTATGATGCAATCGAACGGAAGGATTACCCATCATGGACACTCCAGATGCAGATTATGACATCTGAGGAAGCAAAAGATTATCGTTTTGATATATTTGATATAACCAAAGTCTGGCCACATGGTGACTTTCCACCAATAGAGGTTGGCAAACTAGTTTTGAACCGTAACCCTGAAAATTACTTTGCTGAAGTTGAACAAGCTGCATTTTGTCCAAGCAACTTGGTTCCTGGAATTGCACCTTCACTTGATAAGATGCTTCAAGCTCGTCTTTTCTCATATCATAATACTCATATCCATAGACTGGGACCAAACTATCATCTGATTCCAGTAAATGCACCCAAGAATGCACCTGAGAACAGCTATCAGCGTGATGGTTTTATGCGAACCGATTCAAACTTTAGAGGTAAACCAAATTACTGGCCGAATAGTTTCAAGGGTCCAGAGCCAGATATTTCTGCAAAA
This sequence comes from uncultured Thermoplasmatales archaeon, assembly GCA_964533085.1. GTDB lineage: Archaea > Thermoplasmatota > E2 > DHVEG-1 > DHVEG-1 > SG8-52-3. The sequence continues at coordinate 4,585 of CAZHIY010000039.1, forward strand.
GCACCTCCTTTTGATATATCTGGAAAAGCAGATCGTTATCCCTTTACATATCCTAACGATGATTTTGTTCAACCTGGAAATCTGTATCGTGATGTGATGACTGATTATGATCGTAAAAATCTTGTAGGTAATATTGTCGATCATCTCGGTAACGCCCAAAAACGCATACAACTTCGCCAGATAGCACTATTCTTTAAAGCAGACCCTAATTACGGTCGTCAAGTGGCTAAGGCGCTAAATCTGGATATAAAAAAAGTTGAAACACTAGCAAATATGTCACAAGAGGAACGGGTAAAGGCAACATCATAAAAAGATGTTTAAAAAAATCCTATGAAAGATATTATACTAAAAAGAATATTGGTTGTTTCAGGGACCTTTTTTCTGACACTTGGAATCATTGGGATATTTATACCTATTCTCCCAACTACACCTTTTTTGTTATTAGCCGCTGCATGTTATGCTAGAGGTTCAAAAAAATTTTACGAGTGGCTAATAAATAATAAATGGTTAGGTGAATATATCAAAAATTATCAAGAGGGAAGAGGAATTCCCTTAACTGTAAAGATAATATCCGTCGTATTTTTATGGATAACAATATTATTTTCGACAATCATAATCGTTTCCAATTTTATAATACAAATAATTCTAATCATTATTGCAATATGTGTAACAATACACATTCTCACAATCAAAACTATCACAAAAAAGATACGAAAAACAAGAATATAGATAAATATTAAAATGATGAGATTATTATTTTTTTATCTGTCGAAGGGAAATTAAATCGTGTATTAACTGATAAATATGATGAAAAGTGATTTAAACTCGAAGTCGAAAGCACTTGCCCTGCATTTTTAAAACTTATTTATATGAACGATATCCTCAAATTTTCTTTTAGGTACATGTAAAACTTCGTTTTCATCTCTCCAGTATTTAATAGAATCTTTATAATCAACAACAATTGATTTTTCAGCTTTATATCCCAAAGCAATCACAGAATCTATAATAATAGAGTTAGGTACTTTCAAATATTTGCTTAATTTTCCCCTATCAACATTTAATAAAATACAACTTCCGATTCCTTCTTCTTCTGCTGCAAGCACAATGTTTTCAGATGCTAGACTAACGTCTCTAGTATAATATTTATTTTTTGGATTGCTTATTAACATGATAATATATGCAACTGGTCTCTCATTTTCTGAAGGAGTCCATATAGGTTTGATATAAGCTGCCCAACCCAAAGTTTCGAAAACCTTACTGCATAGATCTCTGTCATTAACTATGAAAAACTCGAGAGGTTGTAGATTAGCTGCTGATGGTGCAAGTCTTGCGCCATTAACAAATTTTTTAAGAGTTTCAATTGGAATTGATTTTTGTTTGAATCTCCTAATGCTTCTTCTTGATAAAATTGCCTCATAGACGTTCATTTCTATCAAAAAATATTAACAAAAATTTGAATAAATATGTTTTCATAATTTAATTATTAAGAGAGCCTCCAGAAATAGATTTAATAAAAACTTATTTTTTTATAGCATATCTTATTTAAAAGAAATAAAACTTTAGGAAATAAAGTTTTAAATATAATCTTATTATTTAGATAGGATTTTATGGCAAAAAAGATGAGGCGGGTGAGAACTTTTGCAAGAACTGCTGCTAAATCAATGGAAAAAAAACTTGTAGAAAATGCAAAAGAACTTCAAAATAATCCATACCTCATTTTACCAGAATACTCAGATAACTATTCGAAAAAATATTTTGATAAAATAAAAAAAAGTTTAGATAAAGTCATTCGTTTCAAAGATGACATTTCCAAACTTGAGAAACTTTCAAATAAGCGGGACTTAAGCGGAGCTCTAGCTGGAACTCTTACAATTGCTCATTCAGAAAAGGCGCCTTATCTCGGCGTTGCTAAATATCCTACTGGTGATATTGCTTATGCTCAAAGAGGGAGAGCAGATAAAGAGAAATTGATAGCATTTCAATATTTTGATAATCCTGTTCTTAGACTTCTTGCTATAAAAGACATTGCACTTAAAAAACGATTACATGTTTACTCATGGGACAATGGATTTGTGTCAACAGGACTCGAAGCAAAACCTCCAAAAGATTTTATTGATTTTTTAATGAAAAAAACAAATCTAACTTTTAAAAATTGTATTGCTACGTGTGGTGATATAAATCCAGAAGTAGTAAAAAAGAAAGAAGTTCATAAGAAAAACTATCTCAGAATACATTGGAACTCAGCAGATGCTATTGTTGCAATATGTGAGGATTGTGCAAAATCTAGTAAAAATACTATTTTCAATATTACAAAATACATCCTTGAACCAAATATTTCAAATGATTTTTCAATTGAGGTTATTGGACAGGTAGTAAAACAAAAAGAAACTGATTCAGAACAAATACAAAAATTAGATGAATATCTATCTGGAGAATTGACAGATATTAAGTTAATTGAAGAAAATATGAAATATCGGGAGGAATCAATTAAAGAATCAGGAGAAAAAATATTTATTCTTGATGGAAATTCTTATGGAACAGATATTGATAAATTCATAAGGGCTCTAAAACCAAACAAATTTGAAAAGGAAGGTTTAGAACTTATTCTTGAAAAGGTCGAGGAACCAGTTATTTTAGATAATGTTACCTCAAATAAGGTACTTGAGAAATTCTGGAAGGATCATGGTCTGGATGCAATAAGTTCGATTATAGAAAATAAGGAGATGGCTGAAAAATTCTTTTCACTTAATGATACACCTTCTGATATTTTAGAACTTGTTTATAACTTCAAAGAACGACAAAAGATACTCTCTCAGCTTCCTAAATATAAGAATCTACCTAAACTTGCAAAATTTATTGATAATGTTGTTAGAACATACAAAACATTTGGTGAAAGGGAGGCTCTTGCAGAAATAAAAAAGGGACCGGATGACCCTAAAGCAAAGTCTATTTCATATGCTTTTTTACTTGTGTTTGGTAAGGCAAAAGACAAGAAATGGCAATATTCACAGGTTGAAATCGAGTATGGAGAATTCTTAAAAGATTTTTCAAAGAAACTAGTGGAGTCTGACCCTAAAAAATATCATAAGGCCTTGAAGGATTTACTTGCGTCATGTGGTTCTTCAGAAAACATTGATGATTACAAAAAGTAATAATTTTTAATTTATTAATAAGGATCTTAGGTTTAAATTGTGAATTGATGTCTCCCATATCTTTATTGATATCGAGTTCAAAATATTGTTGTCTATTATTTCAACTATTTTTCCTAAGATTTGATTTTCAAATATTACACATTTTCCTTTTTCTTTATTTTTTTCTTCTATATAATATCTTTTTACTGTTGCTATTGAATTGATATGAGTTACTTTCGTAAATGAAATATCTCCTTCGTTATTACAATATATAATAAGATCGCTCTCTTCTATTTTAAATTCAGGATGAGATGATTTTTGTATAATCAAATGGTCTCCATTTGTATTTGATTCTAGCATATTTTCTTTGTCTTGAATACAAAGGTAATTATCTGAATTTTCAAATGAATCTAGAAATAATTCTATGCCAATTGCTTGTGTGATATATATGAATGGTAGACATGAAAGAAAAGTAAAAACAATTAATATTAGTGTTTTTTTGGTAATTATTCTCAGTTCCTTTCACCTCTTCAATAATATCAAGTATCTTGCTAACATTTGTCATTGATAATATTTAAAGGTTTTTTGTAAAAAAGTCAAAATTGGAAAAATGTCTATTCTTAGTTTATCTAAAATTAAAATTTATTATAAATTATAGTGTCTTTGATTACGAAATCTTTATACATAAAAAAAAGATACAAAATTTAATAGAGATGGGATTCAACCAAAATAAACTCTATTTGAAGTTTATTAAATAGTAGGTGAAAAATGCCAAAAACAATCCTAATAGTTGATGATGAAGAAGATGTTAGGGAAAGTGTCAAAACAATACTAAAGGCAAATGGTTATACAGTTGAAACTGCAGTAGATGGAGATGACTGTCTAAAAAAATTACTAGATATAACTCCTGATCTTATATTATTAGATATTATGATGCCAGGTAAACCTATAGGTGAGATTATCAAACAAATACGAGATATCAAAATTGCCTATATGAGTGTTGTAAGAATATCTGATGCAAGAAGAAGGGGTCTTTGTTCTCAACCAAATATAGTTGATTTTTTTCAAAAACCCTTTAATGTATCTGACTTAGTTGATAGAGTTGAGTTTATACTTAATGGTTGATATTTACTAAAAGACTTAAATTAGAAACCTAAACAAACGAGGGGCCATGGGATGGATGATAAAAAATTCAGCTTAAAAAACCTTATCTTTTCAAAGATAAATAGAAAACTATCCCTTCTTGTTATTGTAGCATTGTTAGCTCCGGCTCTTGGAATTTTCTTATTTTATTATATTTTAGCATCTTCCTTTCCTTCCGGTGTATTTTCTGAACAAGCCGCCCTACTTAGAACAACTGCTGTTTTTATTATCATTTTAATTAGTATTGTAAATGCAGGTGTAATAGGATTTTTTGTAACTAGGTCTATCTCAAAACCGATAAAGGAATTACACAAGGCAACATTAGAACTTGAAAAAGGAAATTATGATATTAAATTAGAAATTAAGACAGATGACGAGATTTCAGAATTGGGAAATGCATTTAACTTGACAACCGCAGCTCTTTCAAAATTAGATCAAGAAAGAAAAGAAATTGATAATGCAAAAACCGAGTTTTTAAGTATAACTTCCCATGAACTTAGAAGCCCAATGACCCCTATGAAAGCACAGCTTCAGATGCTTCAAGAAGGCTATTTTGGTAAGCTAAATAAAAAACAAAAAGAAAGTTTAAAAATTATTACAAGAAACTCTGATAGACTTGATAATATAATTGTAGACTTTTTGGAAATATCAAGAATAGAAGCAGCACGATTAAAATTTAATTTTAAAGAAACTGATATTTCACAAATTATAGATGAAACCACAAAATTTATGGAGGGGTTTGCAAAGGAAAAGAATATAAAACTAGTAGTAAATGTTGAAAAAATTCCAATATTTGAAGTAGATCCTGATAGGTTAAGTCAGGTGCTAAGAAATCTTGTTAATAATGCAATAAAATTTTCAGAAGAAAATTCCAAAATAGAAATTGATGCAAAACAAAAAGAAGATAATATCCTCCTTTCTGTTAGAGATTATGGTTGTGGGTTGACCTCTGAAAATCAAATCAGGATTTTTGAACCCTTCTTTCAGGTAGAAAGTTCATCTCGTCGAAAACATGGAGGAACAGGTCTTGGTCTTGCGATTTGTAGAGGAATTGTTGAAGCTCAAAAAGGGAAAATATGGGTAGAAAGCAAACAAGGTAAAGGAAGTAAGTTTTCGTTTACTGTACCTTTAATACCAATTAAGGAAATAGAGCCAATAAAAGTACTATTTTCATCAAAGAAATTAATTGAAAAGAAAATCTGTGAAGAATTTAAAACGGTTCTTGGACCCCTAGGTAATTCAGAGTTTGATGACTTAAAAAGCAAGAATGCCTTAGGAAAAGATGATTTGTTTGACTATATTGATTCACTAACCGATTTACATATTATTCCCCCGGAGAAAGGAATTAATTTTAAATATATTATTGGGGGAATTTTTGGCGAAGAAAAAACAATTATAAATGAGAAAATTGATACAACTTATAATGCTCCAGAGGATGAGGTGTTAAGACGAAATTAAGAACATTATTAGTAATTATGTGTCTTGCTATATCAACCATTCCAATCGGTATTATTGGAGGTATTGAGGGATTTGAGTCCTCATATCTATTAATTGGAATAATCTTCTTAGTTACATTTGTTGTTTCAATTATGATTTCATATTTGATAACTAGACCTCTTGAAAAATTAACAGATAACATCATTGAGATATCCAAAGGAAAATTAGATGTTACTCTTGCTTCAAGTGAAATTCATGAAATTAACAATTTAACTGATTCACTTAATAGAATCATGGCAAGCTTAAAACTCGCGATTCATAAGGTTGGTGTAAAAAAAGGTGAGATATTTGGAGAAAGTGAAAAAGACAAAGAAGTAACAATGAATAAACAAGATGATCTATTTGACAGTATATCGGGATGGACATGGGAAACTGACTCAAAAGGGAGTTACACTTATTGTTCAGGAAATATTTCAAAGTTTTTAGGATATACCCCTGAAGAAATAGTTGGTAAGAGTTTTTTTGATACAATATCTGCTGAAAACGTTGAAAAATCAAAGCAGGTATTCAATGAAGCAATTAAGAATAATTCTCCAATAAATAATCTTGAAAACTGGATTGTAAATAAAGATGGTAAAAAAATCTGTGTCCGGACAAATGGGATGCCTCTTTTAGATGAGTCTGGAAACTTATTGGGATATCGAGGAATAAATACTGACATTACAACTGAAAAAGAAGCTGAAAATAAAATAAAGGAATTAAATATAAAATTATCAGAGCTAAAAACGGAAATTACCGAGCTTTCAAATGAGCGTAACTCAGAAAAAGAAATAGCGCCCTTGGAAACTGATTCAAAAAAACAGGATGAAAAATTAGTTGAGCATAAAATAGACTATATTTTTATTTTTGATGAAAATGCAAATATCTTAGCATGCACAGATTCCATGTATAAAAAATTAGGATATAGCAAAGACGAGATGCTTTCTTTGAATATTACTGATTTTGATGCTCTTGAAACAATGAATGATATAAAAGAAAGGATAGACAATGCAAAGAAAAATGGTCACTTTAGCTTTAAAACAATACATAAGCGAAAGGATGGTTCAACATTTCTTGTTTATGAGAATTTTCAATATTTAAAGGAAAAAAATGCTTTCAGATGCATAGTCAAAGAGGATTAATCCTCTAAACAATCCTCTTAAATATATTTTTACCACCAACTATTTATTTTAATTTATGATACCATGCCTCCGTGGGAATTATGATAAAGGCTTCTAAACGCTCACAAGGTATTTCTTATGCGATCAGAGAGGTAGTTTTACCTGCAAGGAAATTAGAAGAAAAAGGAATAAAAGTATTACACCTCAACATCGGTGATCCAAATAAATATGATTTTGACACTCCACAGCATATGAGAGATTCTTTGTTTGAGGCAACTAACCAAGGATATAATGGATATTCGCCTTCTGAAGGGGAATTAGAGTTAAGGCAGGCAATAATTGAACGTGAGAAAACAAGAAACAATATTGATTACCAATTAGATGAAATATGTGTTACTACAGGTGTTACTGAAGCCCTTCAAATCCTTATAAATGCCTTTCTTGATCCAAATGATGAACTTTTAATTCCAGGTCCAACCTATCCACAATATGCACTTATTACAAGATTCAATGATGCAAATCCGATTTCATATAGATGTATTGAAGAAGAAGGGTGGCAACCCGATGTAGATGATATTCGTAAACAGATATCAAATAAAACCAGAGGTATTGTTGTTATAAATCCTAACAATCCGACTGGTGCACTTTATTCTAAAAATGTGATAAAAGAAATAATTGATATTGCAGGGGAATACAAGATTCCAATTATATCTGATGAGATCTATGATGATATGACCTTTGATGAAAAACAATATGCAACATCCACGCTAGGAAAGGATATCCCGGTTATTACTTTCAATGGTTTTTCAAAGGTTTATTTAGTACCTGGATGGCGAATGGGGTATATCTTGTTTCATCACTCTGGTGAACTTGGTGAAGTACAAGATGCATTTATGCGAATTGCGCGATCCAGGTTATGTGCAAGTTCTATATGTCAACCTGCTTGTGTAGCTGCCTTGAAAGGTCCTCAAGATCATATAATTGAAGTAAATAATAAACTAAGAAAACGACGTGATTTCTCTTATAAAAGATTAAATGAGATACAAGGTATCTCTACAGAAAAACCAGATGGAGCTTTTTACATATTTCCAAAAATAGAAGCAATGAATAGCGGAATATGGAAAACAGATAAGGAATTTGTTTTAGATCTATTAAATGAAGCACATGTTTTAGTAGTACATGGATCAGGTTTTTGTGAAACATATGGTAAAGATCATTTTAGAGCAGTGATTTTACCAACCCTTGAAACACTTGAACAGGCTTTTAATAATTTGGAATCTTTTATGAAAAAAAGATTAAAATAGATTATATTTTGCTTTATAAAATTGTAAAATCTTATCTAATCAAGATGTAACATCCAAGCAAAAACGCATCTAAAGTTATTGTATCAGACTTGCCATATTGAACATTTGCATCTATAGTAATTTTGGTTTTTCCTAAACCAATAATAAGCTTAGATTGGATATTTTCCTCTCCACCAGTTAAGATACTAG
>CAZHIY010000040.1:0-12852 GCA_964533085.1 uncultured Thermoplasmatales archaeon
ATGTTTTTTCTCAAGATTGCTTGTTTTTTCATTCTTCTCTTTACTGTCCTTCTTGAATTCTTCAGATTGCCAATCTATATCCTTTAGTTCGAATTCATAAGTTGATTTTGTCTCCTGCATTTCAGCTATCTGCAACTCCAAAGCTTCGATTTTATCAGTAAATCGGTTACGTTTAAGCTTTAACTCATGTATTTCACTGTTTTTATCATTATACTCCTCTCTCATCTTTGCAAGATCATGAGTTAAATCCATTGATTTATCATCTGACTGAGCAATGTCCCCTTTCAAACTATTCAGTTCATTTTCCTTTTCTAATAATTCAGATTGATTTTCATTTATTTTTTTTATTATTTCTTCTTTTTGAGAAATGTTTTCTTCCAAATCTTTTGATATTAATTCAAGATTTGATTTAAGCTCAGTCTGTTCATTTTGAATTTCAAGAATTTCATCTTTTGAATAATTTATTCTTTCATCAACCTTAATTTCCTCGCTTCTAATAGAATCAATCTTTGATTTGATTTCCTTTACTTCGTCTCCACCTACTTCACCTATCTTTTTCTCAATTTCCTCAAGTTCTTTTTGAGCTTCAGAATATTTATTTTTCAATTCAACACTTTTTTCATTTAGTTTATTTTTTTCAGATTCATAAGATTCAATCTGATGATTTATCTCAGCCATTTGTGTTTCTACATCTTGTTTCTTTTTAAGTGCAATTTTAGCTTTTGTTTCATAAAGTTGATCTTTGAGTTCTTTGTATCTGAAAGCCTCATCTCTATCGCTCTTAAGTTGTCTAATTTGACTGGAAATTTCTGTAAGAATTATACCTATTCTTTCAAGATTATTATCAACTTCATCTTTTTCTTTCTCAGCTTTTTTAATATCATTATCAAAATTACTAATACCTGCAATGCCATCAATTAATCTTCTACGATCAATTGTTCCCATTTCGATGAGGCTTGTGACATCACCCTGTTTAACAATGTTGTATCCATCTCCAGACATCCTTGCATGAACCAAAATATTTTCAAAATCTGAATAAGAAGCAGCACGGTCGTTTACATAAAAATAACTGTAATAATTAGATGGATCGTTCTTCAATGGTGCACTTTTAATCATCCTTGTAAGAATTACTTCATCAGAATCAACCGGCATTTTTCTTTTGACGTTATCAAAAACAACTGATACCTTACAAAATTTTGCGGGATTCTTGTGTTTTTTTCCACCATTAAATATAAGATCTGTAAGTCTACCTGCACGCATAACCTTTGAACTTTTTGGTCCCAAAACAAAAAGAATCGCATCAGCAATATTGCTTTTTCCAGAACCATTAGGACCAGTTATTGCAGTAAACCCTGGAAAAAAGGGAACAGATAACTTTTTTCCGAAAGATTTGAAATTCTCCATTCTAACTTCTTTGATATACAATGTCATCCCTTCCTACTATCCAATAAATAAAATTTATCGGTTTCAATCTATTTTGGCATCCCTATTTCTAAAACAAATATTAAGTATATAAAATTTTTCGGATATTTAAAATTATAAAAAATATGAATAATGCCGAGAGTAGGGAGCAAAATAAAAGTTCAGGTTATTAACGGTTTTTAATAGGTTAAAAAAGAGGTGTAAATGATTAAATATTTAACTGGAATCTAAAACTTGAGGAATAGGTGGTTTTTGGAACGTTTCCCAATGCTGGAGAGACTGCTATCTTTATTAAGATAAGATTCTAGTTCAACCCATATCTAAAACATTTATATACTCTGTATCTGATTAATATACTGAGGGAGGTATAGTCTTCTGAATAAAAGTATCCTTGCATTTGGAATTACTATTTTATTTATTCTAACGACAGTTACACCTCTAACAGTAGGATATAATGTTAAATTAGATGATGTATCTGATAGTCCACCGATTTCATCTGGCAATACACTTTATGTAGGTGGAACAGGACCTGATAATTATACAAAGATTCAGAATGCAATAAATGATGCAGTTGATGGGGATACTGTTTTTGTTTACAATGGGACATATTATGAAAATGTTAGAGTAAATAAAACAATCAATCTTAATGGAGAGAATAGAGATACTACTATCGTTGACGGTAGATCAAGTGGAAATGTCATTAATATTTCTACTGATAAGGTGAATATTAATGGGTTTATGATTAAAAATGGTGATAATGCAGGGTTATATGTTTTATCTGATAATAACATTATAATGGGCAATAGATTTGTAAACAATACATGTGGGATATTACTACAATATTCGTCTCACAATTATATCTGGGATAACAAAATTGACAACAATTCTTTTGGTATTGTTACTTGGTATTCAAATTGCGATTATAACATTTTTTTCGAAAATGATTTATATAACAACCAAGGTGGAATTTGTTTAACTGAATCTGCACATTGTAAAATAATAGATAACAAAATAGAATATAACAATACAACTCCTCTCTCAATGGGTATTATGCTTCAGGAATTTTCAACAAATAATGAAATTATCGGAAATCATATATCAAATTATGAATTTGGTATTAGTATGTGCTCCTCGATCAATACAGTAATTTCAGGTAATAATATATATTCTAATAGCAGGTTTGGTTTGTATCTTCAACATGGTTCTGTAAATAACAATATCACTCGTAATAACTTTATCAACAATGGTTATGAAAAATCTTTCAGAGTAAGAGGTAGTGCTTATTTTATTGACTCTGAATTCGTTCCTTATTTTAATAATTGGAATGAGAATTATTGGGATGACTGGATTGGCTTAAAACTTAAATTGTTTACGATATTCCCTTATCGTATTCCTGGGAGATGGGGGATTATTCAAGGAATCGGAATATTATTTCCTACATCTGATTTCGACTGGCATCCAGCAAAAGAACCATATGACATATTGATCTAAGAAATCAAGAATTCCCCTTTCTTTATCCAAACAACAAAAAGTATAAATATCTAATTAACAAATGTTAATATTATGGGAGTCTGGCTTGGAAGCAAATATGAATTTTTGAACAAATCTTTTTTTCATACTTTCCTTCATCCCTCAGCTAGACTCCTTTCAAATTACCCTTTTTTAAAAAAAAAACAAACCATCAGTTAAAACCGCAAAAACCTGTATAATTAAGTTGTTGAAAACAGCAGATTTCTATTAGTAATAAATATTATAAATAAATAAAAGATTATAAATATTGAAAGGGAGGAAAAAATATGAAAACGAAATTAGTTGGAATTTTTATTTGTATGCTGTTGATAAGTACTGTTTTGACTGTTTCTGGAACTACTATTATAGAAAATACTTCAATATCAATCTCTTTAGATGGTAATACACTATATGTAGGTGGTTCAGGATCAGGAAACTATACAACGATTCAAGATGCGATAAATGTTTCATCTGATGGTGATACAATTTATGTCTATAGTGGAACCTATTTTGAGGATGTAAAAATTAATACATCGATTGTTCTACAAGGTGAAAACAAAGAAAGTACGATAATATATGGTGGGGGATTTGGAAGCGGAGATGCTGTCGTATTGGTATCTGCAGATAATGTAGAAATAACTGGATTTTCTATTAACAATTCATGTCCTTACTGGCCTGGGTCAGGACTAGGACTATACAATAACGAACAGTGTATTGTCACTGATAATATAGTCAGCAATTGCTTTTTAGGTATTAATGCATTTATCACATCTAACGCTACCATTAGTATGAATACTGTTTCGGATAGCGAAATCGGTATTCATGTCCAAGGTTCTAAACGAAACACCATCACAAGAAATATTATGCAAGACAATCACCAAGGCATGTATCTAAACGGCGCAGATTTCAACGAAATCACGGAGAATAATTTCATAAATAACGATCATCATCTCGATTTCTATGGTGTGTTTCTAAATACAATCGATAGTAACTACTGGGAACGTTCGGTTAATATTGGACCCAAGCCAATTCTTGGTAAATTATTTCTATTAATTCCAATACCTTGGCTTATTATTGATTGGCATCCAGCACAAGAACCATATGATATATAGATTGATACGGGTCAGTCTTCTGAAGCTCATGTCCTTTTTCCAGATAGATTTTAATAGTCATAGTATGAATAAAAATCATTGTTATACGGAGAGAGCTTCAGACCACTGACCTCTATCTTTTTAACATATGTTTTAAATATTAAGAACCTGATGTAAAATAAGACGGAGGATATGAAAATAATGAAAAAAACCTCAATTTTAATTAATAAGACGCTGGTTTTTACAATTGTAATCTTATTTTTTGGAACAAGCATTGTTTCATCTGCTAATAATATAATTAAAGATTCGCCTATAAATCATCAATCTCTTGAATCTTTTAATAATCAAAAAAATATGTTAGCATGTGAACATTTTGCTTATATAGGTGGTTCTGGAGAATTTTGCGGTCTTTATAAATTCACTTTAAATGATCCTGGTAATTTAATATGCATCTGGCCAGTAAGGGACATTGGATTATTTATTAGTGGAACTACCTGGACAAATGATGGTAGATGGCTTGCCTGTGAATATGGTACAGGTGCTCTATATGAGATTGACCCAGAAATCGGTATGATATGGTCTATTGGTGGTGGTGGTATAAGCTGTAACGATTTAGCATGGGATCCAGTAGAAAATAGGTTATATGGAACTACAGGAACTCATCTCCTTGAATATAACCCAAATACTGGTGAACAAACTATGATTGGTAGTCACAGTCAGCCTAGTAAAGCAATGATTGCTCTTGCAATTGATTCAGAAGGCGAATGTTATACTTGGGACGTTCTTATTAGTGGTGAGTCAACACTTTTCATAGTTGACCTTGAGAGTGGTGAAGCTACAGAAGTTGGTTCACTTGGTATGACGCTAACATATGCTCAGGATGGAGATTTTTGCAAGAAAGATGATATTCTCTATTTAGCTGCTTGTACAACAAGTCCATATTCTGGTAGTTATTTATATGAGTGTGATGAAGACACTGGTAGTTGTACTTTAGTTGGTCAATTCCAAGAGGATGTTGAAGTAGGGCTTTTTGTAATTCCATGGAATTACCCGCCTAATGCACCAACAATTGATGGTCCAACAAGTGGAAAACCAAACAATGCTTACGAATATACTTTTGTTTCAACAGACTCTAAGGAAGATGCTGTTATGTACATTATTGACTGGGGAGATAATAATACAGAGTGGACTGAATATGGTGATTCCGGTGAAGAGATAACAATAAAACATACATGGATATCAAAAGGTAATTTTACTATTAAGGCACAAGCAATAGATATTTATGATGCTGAGAGTGACTGGACTGAATTTGAGATAAGTATTCCAAGAACCAGAGCAACCTTTAATCCCTTGTTTCATTGGTTAGAACGTTTCCCATTGCTGGATAGACTGCTGAACCAATTAAGATAAACATTAGTTCCATATCTCAGGGTTATTGAAACATTTAAATATCCACAACAGATTGTAAAATATGAGGGAGAAGAGAATATGAGCAAAAACCCTATGTTGTATAAGTCTCTTGTAATTGGAGTTATTATCTTATTTTGTGGTATGAGTGTTGTTTCATCTACAGGTAATGAACTAAAAGATAATCATTCGTATCTTACATATCACATAGAGGAATTATCATCTAGAGGAGATAATGATACTACTCCACCAGTTACTTGGCATATACTTTGTCCATCAGAACCTGATGGGAAAAACGGTTGGTATATTGCTATTCCTGATATTACGATATGTGCAGAGGATATAGAATCTGGAGTAAAAGTTATTTTTGTTTCCATTGATGGTGGTACAGAATATGCTTTTCCAGGTGGAAATCCAGGTAATTGTATTGGAGATTTTGTTTTTACTGAAGATTATTCACGTTTAAATATGGGGTACTTTGCAAAGGATAACGCAGGAAACACAGCTCCATATAAGTCATTTACAATCTACATAGACGAATATAAACCTTCTATCAATGTTGATTGGGATGTGAAAATTAAAGGGTTAAGTTGGTTTGTCAGATTCATCTGCGAAGCAAAGGATGGGCAAAGTGGTATGGACCGAGTGGAGATGTATATCAACAATGAGTTACAATTAACTGTAAATAGTTCAGGACCACTCTATGAGTTTATTATTAGATATTCAGGCATTTTAACAAATTCTACATTTAAGTTTGTAGCATATGATAAAGCTGGGCATTCAGCTTTCACATTAGTAAATGGTTCAGATATTAAATCAAATGCACAATTTGAAAGTGGTAGTTATCAGAATTCAGAATATTTGTGGTTTTTAAGGTTAATTGATAGATTCCCATTCTTGGAGGTGTTTTTACGAATAATCAATCTATAAAGATTGGTTTAGTATTTGGAGTTATGGTTCTATTTCTGGGTGTTGGTATTCAACCTGCATTTGCTAATGATGCAAATATCAGTAAGAAAACTGATGATTATCAAGAAATTATTACATTTATTTTTGGTTATGGAAAGATGAATTGGATTAACCGTAGAGGTATTTTTCGTGGTGAAGTAGAAACTTATCAAGAACGTATAGTTGTTTTAAGTTTAAGAGGTTTGAGACTTTCTGATAGTGGAGTGGAAAAATATAACATAACAGAAGTAGGATATGTTTATGCTCCTCATTTTATAGGTTTCTCAAGAAAACTTCCACTATTGGTATGGCCACCGTATTATAGTACAATAGGAATGGCGTTTGGTAATATTGAATGGGGCTGATAGAATATTAAGCAAAGGATTGGCTGTTGGTGTTATCCTATTGTTTATAGGTCTTGCTATACAACCAAGTGTAGCAGTTCAACCAGAACAAGAGATAGATATTGAGAAACAAATTAATGGTGGTGAAAAAGACCAATATCCAGTATTTGGATTTCTACCTATGGATGGTAGAGGAGTAGTCTATCAATATTGGGTTATACCAGGTATACAAGGTTTTGTGTATATTCATTCCTTTGAGGGAGATTGTGGAATATTTACAATTAATGGAATTTCAACTGAACCACCTACTTACTTCTCTAGATTTCTACCTGAATTTATTATTACAAAGATTTTGATGAAGTTGAATTTAATATAGATATGTTATAATGCTGGAAAGACTGCTGACATTGATCAGAGCTGGATGAAAGTCAGTTTAAACAATTTATTACAGTTAAATTTATATCAAAATATTTTATTACAAGTTTATAATTGCGAAGGAGGTAGATATGAAAAATAAAATAATAGGAATTTTAGTATGTACGCTGATGATTATCCCAGGCTCATTCCAAGTAATGGGAATATTTAATGATATAAACCATACTGATGAAATATGTTATGATATGACAAACTTCCAAAAATATGTTAAATTTTATGGATATGATAGTACCGATGAAGGAATAACTGAATTTTATAATGATATATCAAGTGAAGATGTGATTCTTGCTCATTCTATTGTAGAGAATATAGAAAGAATTTATGTTATACCACCAGGTCATTGGATTGATTTTTTTATGGATGGAAGCTGGACAGGTAGTTGGCCTTTTGATTATTTTGATGGAGTACTTAAGGACAGTACTAAAACTACTCAAAGATGGGAAGTTAAAGGTGCAAAAAATGTTAAACAGGGTAAAGATCCATCCAAAGATTGGGATAATTTTGGTTCATATGTAAAAGTAGGTGATGTACTTACGAGTTGTACATATTATTGGATTGGAGACTATACAGGATGGCTTAAGTATTCGGATGGTACTTATACAACAAACCTTTCTTACAGTGGACCGACTATTACTTATCCACACCATATACCATTTGATCCTATATTCCTTAATATCAATGGATTCTCCAATTTTGCAGATTTCCGTTATGGTGTTGTGGAAGGTGGTTTTAAATTAAATTGTGTAACTGAAGGTTATACAGACGTAACATCTGATTATCAACCAGGTTATCAAGGCTCATATGGAGAAGCTTTTATTCCTCAACGATTTGATGAACCCCATCCACCACATAAACCAATTACACCAGATGGTCCATCTTCAGGTTCACCGGGGATAACATATACATATTCAACATACACATTAGATCCAAATGGTGATGAAATCTCTTATATGTTTGATTGGGATGATGGAACAATGAGTGATTGGTTAGGCCCATTTGCATCAGGTCAAAATATGAGTGGTGAGCATATGTGGTCAGAGAAAGGAACATATAATATTAGAGTTAAAGCAATGGATATATCTGGACTTGAAAGTGAATGGTCAGATTCATTAGAAATCACTATACCAAGAAGCAGAGCAACATCCAACACATTACTCTTGCGGTTGTTTGATCTATTTCCAAACGCATTCCCAATACTACGACAACTACTTAGATTAATATAATCCAAAAATCCTCCTCTTTATTTTTTACTTATACTGTAAAAATCAATTTGTCGGTATCTCTCTCGTACGTACAAAATGTTTTGTCGGAACGTATAAATAGTATTTAATAGGAATTTCAACAACAATATTGGAAAAAATCGGGGTTCCACTAATTCATTTTAGATCTCATCGAATGGATTTTAAATAAGTTAATATTTTTTAGAACGATTCCCATTACTGGAAAGACTTCTTGAATTAATCAATTTTTCTGAGTTTATTTTATAACGAGTGCCGAGAGTGGGGCTTGAACCCACGACATCACGGTCTTCAGCCGTGCACTCTCCCAGCTGAGTTACCTCGGCATTTAAGAAACTCCCCTACTGTTTTTTTAATCAATTGAGTTCTTTATTTCTTCAGCAACTTTACCAATATTATTCAAGGTTTTTTTTAATAGACTTATTGTCGATGACACTTTATCTGTTATAACTGCTCCATGCGGAGAAGGTTCTATTAGTCCATCCTGCTCAAGTATTCTTAATGAATATCGCACCATATGTTGAGGATAATCAGTTAATTCAGATAATTTAATAATTCCCATAGGTTGATTTTTTTGTAATGTTTTTAATACATGAATATGTCTTTTTAGGATATCAAGTTCGGTTTCAATAACACTTGTTAAAACACACCTTTCTTTCTTTTTTTCTACCATTTTTTTTATGCTCCTAAGTGACTTGTTAACACACGTAATCCATTTCGATTATTTAAAAATCTCTATTAATTCAATTGTTTTTTTATAGTCTGAGAAATTTGGTTTTTTCCATACATTTTCATACTGTTTAAATATTCTCTCTTTATTATAGATAAGATCAGTGATATTAATGAAAAAAATTGCGATATTTTCAATAATTGTTTGCAGTTTGATTATTCTTTCAGGAATCTTTTATACAGTTTATTTTTTGAATAAAGATTCCAAAATAATTACAAATACTGAAATTCCTTTAGCAGATGATACCAATGCAACTGCAGAAAGTGTCAGTATACTTGTAAATTCATTAAATGATTTCTCGTTTAATTTTTATCAAAAAATTGCAATGAGTGAAGAAGGTAATATTTTCTTTTCACCATATAGCATATTTACTGCTCTTTCAATGGCTTATGAGGGCTCGAGAGAAAATACTGCAACTGAGATGAAAAATGTTCTAAATATCCTACAAAATGATTCTCCAACACTTGGTTCCTTTGGTAGAATTTATAATTTACTCAATCAAAATCAAGATGGTTACACAATTATTACTGCTAATGCTTTTTGGGCTCATCAGAATTATGAATTCTTAAAAGAATATTTAGGCTTACTTGAAAATTTCTATATGGCCGAGGCATATGAACTTGATTTTTCAAAAAATGTAGAAGCTGCAGAAATTATTAACAACTGGATTGAAGAACAAACCCATGATAAGATAAAAGATATGATTCAACCAGATATGCTTTCAGATCTTACCAAACTTGTTTTAACTAATGCAATATATTTCAAAGGACTATGGGATAGTCCATTTGATCCAAAAATGACTTATGAAACTGATTTTGAACTCCTTTCTGGTGGAACTGTTAAAATAAACATGATGAGCGATCCCAAAGATTCTTTTTTTAATTATACAGAAACAGATAATCTACAAATTCTTGAGATGGATTATTATGGTAATGATTTGTCAATGTTTGTCATTCTTCCAAAAGAAAATAATATTACAATTGCTGAATCTTCAATGAATTTTGAAAACCTTTCAAACTGGAAGAATGATTTGTATGAAATGGATATAAATGTTGAAATTCCAAAATTTAAATTTGAAACAAAATATTCATTAAATAGTCTACTTAAAGAAATGGGAATTATTGATGCATTCTCATCTGGTATTGCTGATTTTTCTGGGATGGACGGAACAAAGAACCTTTTTATCAGCAGAGCACTTCATCAAGCATTTGTGGAAGTAAATGAGGAGGGAACTGAAGCAGCTGCAGCAACAGCTATTATTATGGAGCTTACTGCTATTCCTAATAATTTTAGAGCCGATCATCCATTTGTTTTTTTTATACAACACAAAGAAACAGGTGCTATTATTTTTATAGGACGAGTGATAGATCCTTCAATATAAAGTTTAATTTAAATATGAGTCAAAAACGGACAGGATCTTAGTTAAATCTTTTTCTTTAACAGCAACATCTGCAGCTTTTATTGTACAATCATCTACCGGATTAAAGGCGATACTTAATGCAGTAATTTCCAGCATTGGAATATCAAAGCATGAGTTTCCTACAGAAGCAACTCGTCCAAGTGGAATTTTCAAATCTTTTAAAAGAGAGTTCACTGCCAAATCCTTATACATTAACCTTACATTTAAAATACCCTCTCCAGTAAGACGTCCTTTTTCATCTGTTTTTATACCATTTGATTTAACAAAATCAATTCCAAGTTCTTCTGCTGTCCTTTTTGCTAGTAAATCAAGACCTGCACTGACTATAGCAGTTTTAATGTTATTTTCCTTTAGAGTTTTGATACACGTTTTTGCTCCATTCATGAAGGGAACATCTGACAAGATTTCAACTAATCTTTTTTCAGTTACAAATTTTCCATTTTCCTTCCATAAAGATACATCTCTTTTTATAAATTCCATATCATCAATTTTACCTTTTAAATACTCATCGACTGATCGATTATTTGATGTTTTAAAATAATCATGAATGTATTTCCATGAACTAATAATATCAGTTAGTACTCCATCCATATCAAAAATTACTAGTTCTAGTTTATCCAATTTTTTTGGTTTAATATAGTTTCTTTCTCGAGTATTTTTATAACAGTAAAACTTACAATTATTTTTTTCCATTTTGGAATTGGCATTGAGCATCTCCTATAAATGTTTTTATGACAAATTTCCCATAAACAAATAATTCATGAGAAAGATTTTTAAAATATTATATAATGTTAATAATGTAAAAGTCAAAGGGAGAATTATATAATGTACAAAAATATTCATAAAAATTTTTTTACTTTTGGGGTAGTGATAGCTTTTATTTGTTTAACAGTTGCTCCGATTATCGATGCAAAAATTTCATATAACAAAATAGAGAGGATAGTTGAAAATGATAACAATGGTGATGATTCAGATTATGATTTACTAATCATCTGTCCAAAACAATTTTCATTGGCATTAAAACCACTTGTAAAGCATAAAGAGAAATTTAATGTTTCAACAAAACTTGTCACTTTAAAAGAGGTTTATTCCCAAAATGATTCGGGAAGAGATGATGCTGAAAATGTAAAATTATTTATTAAAGATGCTTATGATAATAGCAATATTTCATATTTACTTTTAGTTGGAGGAAAAAAGAGTCAATTTAATTCCTGGCATTGTCCAGTTAGATATGTTCAAATGGGTAATGATTGGGAATCAGAAATTCTTAGTGATTTGTATTTTGCAGACATTTATGATTCAAAAGGTAATTTTTCTAGCTGGGACTCTGATAATGATGGTCTATTTGGTGAATGGACCTATGGTACACAACCTGATGATAAATATTTAGATCTATATCCAGAGATTTCTATCGGAAGACTACCCTGCAGAAATAGACTTGAAGTAAGAATCATGGTTAGAAAGATTATAAAATATGAAAAATCGACATATGGTAAATCATGGTTCTGGGATATTGTTGCAATTGCAGGTGATACCTATCCTGAATATATAAATGAAAAATGGGTTGGGAATGAAGGAGAGTATTATGCAGATTTAGTACTTGAAAATATGACTGATTTTAGACCTATTACCTATTATACCTCAGACGGAACCTTAAAAAATGGGTTAAACATTTACAGAGCAATAAACAAAGGCTGCGGTTTTTTGTATTTCAATGGTCATGCTAGTCCAAGGACTTGGTCCACACATTTTACTAACAGCTCTGAATGGACACGGGCATTTACCGTCAACTATATTCGCTTGTTACATAACCGAAATAAACTACCAATTTGTGTTGTTGGGGGTTGCCATACTAATCAGTTTGATGTATCAATTTTTAATGTATTTAATAAAACAAAACTAGGACGTTATGAAGCTACGCCTGAATGTTGGAGTTGGCTTTTAACTAGAAAGGTAGGCGGGGGTTCAATTGCTACAATTGGATGTGCTGCTCTTGGATTTACAAAAGAAGATAAGGTCTCTTTTGAGGGTGGCGCATGTATATTAGAGGTCCAATTCTTCAAGCAGTATGGACAGGAAAATGTAGATATACTCGGTGATACATGGGCTAAAGCTGTAAGCTGGTATATTGATACTTATCCTGTTGATTGGGACAAACCTTTAACAAACGACTCATGGACAGATGTTCAAATCGTTCAAACCTGGAATCTATTTGGAGATCCTTCTTTAAAAATTGGTGGATATCCCAATTAATTTTTGCTATGTAAATAGGTTGACCTAAGGGGATGATCTAACCGGTTGAATGTCG
>CAZHIY010000041.1:0-12661 GCA_964533085.1 uncultured Thermoplasmatales archaeon
TTTTATATCTGTTACACGGTGAGCAATTAATTTTTCATTTGGCCATTTTATATAACTCTTAAAAATTACTATATCACCGATCTTTATTTCTTCAATTTCTGTTGGAATCCATACTAAAACATCACCCTTACTAAGAGCTGGATCCATCGAATTAGAAGCAATTAAAGACAACTTCAATTCTGTACCAGATAAAATAATTAGAATTTGAGTAATGAAGATAATTACAACTATTACTATAACTAACTTCTTTTTGAATCTAATGAATCATCCCATCCCAATTATTCTGAGATGTAATTGTAAACAATTTTAATTATATTATATTTACTGTAAAAAAACTAGATTTTGAATAATAGCAGTTATTCTGTAATGTAAGATAAGGAGTGCAATTCTTTTTTCCAGATAATTGATTTAAGGATTTTTTCATCGCTTCTATTCGCCCATTCAATTCTTTTTTCTGGAGACAGCAAATAAATTCTAAAGAAATAATACATATCTCCAGTTCCTCCAAATATATTTACTACAGGAAACATTAAAAGATAAGGCTCAGTAGGATTCAAAATAATAAATGAACACCAAATAAGAGGTAAGAAATGTAATAAAAATAGTACCTTATTGTTATTAACGTATTTTTCATTTTCAACAAGAAAACCAAAAGCTGTCCATTTTGTAAGTATTATTGACTTTATAGGAATTTTGTAATAAAATATTACAACTAAATGTGTTAATTCATGTAGAGTAATTGCGAGTATAAAACCAAGCAGGACCTTTAACGTTATATCCATAAATACCACCTCTTTTTATTATATGTATATTATATATATAATTCTAAGTATTTAAAATTAATTATAAAATTTATTCTAAATTATAAAATATTAATAAAAAAAAGAAAGAAAAAACAAAATTATTCAATATTTACTTTGTATCCAGTACCAGGCTTTTTCTTCTCTTTTCGTTTGATAACAATATCAAGAATACCATTTTTGTATGTAGCCTTTGTAGTTTTTGGAGTGACACCACATGGAAGTTCCAATTTTTTATGATACTTTCTTTGAGGTGTGTCTACTTTTATTTCAATAAAGTCCTTAGTTATGTCAAGATCGATATCATTTTTTTCCACGCCAGGGATTTCAACTGTTACTGCAACATCGTCATCACCTTCAATTATATCTGTCAAAGGTTCACGTTCATCTGAAACTAATGGTTCTCCACTTGGTGATTTTATATTTTTATTTCCAAAATCTTCAATTTTAGGTTTACCGTCAGGGCCTAATCGGATTTTAAAACCATGAACAATAGGTTTACCTGGTTGTGCACCGCTAACCATTTTCATCATTTCTTCTGCCATTCTTCTGAAATCATCCATAAAACGATCATCATCAAATATATCTCGAATAAAATCATCATCAAAACCAAAAATATCAAATGGATTTCTACGTCTTCTTTTTCTATCTCGATTTTCATCGTATGAGTTCATTTATTACCCCCATAATTTTTTAGTATATTTTGTATAGGAACTACTATTTAAAATTTTTTATCCTGAGAAAATTCTAATTAAAGGAAGAAATGAAATAGAACAGGATATCTCCAAAAATAAAGGCAATAATAAAACCAATTAGTAAAGGAATCATAAAAGGAACCTTAGGTGTTACCCAGATTTCTTTAATTCCTTTTTTTTCAAACTTATCATATTCGTCATTTGCATCAAACTCTTTAGGCATATATGAAAATTTTATTTTACCATCAACAATTTTTTCTAATGGCCAAACAAACTTTTTTCTAGCAATTTTAATATTTATCTTATACCCTAAAAAAGCATGAGGAAATTTTAGATTTCTTTTAATAATATTGAATATAAAAAGACTCAAAGGAATTAAAAGAAATACTATTAATGAATTTTGAAATATTGACCAAGAAAAAGGCATAAAAGATCCTTTACTAATTGGAAATCCAGCAATTGATGGTTCCAGCGGGGCAAGTATTGCTATCGCCATGAGTGCCTTTGCATCAGCACCACCAAAAATAATTCTCATTTGAAACAGTAAATAAACAAGTCCTATCATAATAGGTATAAAAATAAGATAATAAGGATTATCGAAACCTACAGTAGAATATTGAACAATAAGCAATATAACTGCAATAGATCCCATTATAAGCCATAGCATATTTGATGCACGTCTTGTTCTAATATCAGTGTATGAGGCATATGTAAGAATTAAGATACCAGTTACAAAACGAATAATATTTAAAAGTTCTAAAGTCTCAATCATATTTCAATCTTTAATATAATTATTAGTTATTAACTTAATTAAAAATTAAAAGTTATTAAGATATTTATATTAATTCTAAAAAAGAAATATAAATTTAAAAAGGTTGGAAAAAAAAGAAAAAAAATAGGAAAAAGATGTTTTTAAAATGTTTATACTACTGTTATAGAATCATCGAAGATAACTGTTTCTAAAATTGTAATTGTTATAGAATAATCATTCGCAGGTAGTAATGGTACACCTGTGGAAACATCACTTATAGTTACCAAGGGGCCGGCTCCGTTACCAATATATAAACTTTCACCTACTTCAAAGTAAAGATTACCTGATGCAAAGGGTAAAGCAGTTGTTAGTAACTCTGTTCCATTACACCTAACTTTTATACTAGTTGCAAATGTATAGCCGGTACTAGGCATATTATTACCACCTGTTGTCAGCGTAATTTTTATTCTGCCATTGTCAGTTCTAACTACTACACTAGCATTTTCTGCCTCTGTTGAGGGTGAACCCATCATACCACTTACATAGACGTAAACTGTAGCAGCAATTGCAACCGTTATTGCAACCATTAGAATAACACCAATAACAGCAGATACTGCTTCCTCATCTTCTATAAATTTTCTATTTGCCTTCATTTCCCATTCTCTCCTAGCTAATATTAGCTTTTAATGGTAGATAACACAAATGGTATAAATACTTTTTGACTTTTCTCCTCCCAAGCCGCCCATTTTTATTTTTTTTCATCTCATTCATGTTATTCAATACCATGTCTCTATGTAACAATCATCTTATATAAGTCTTGCCTGAAATATTTACAAAAAAAGATTATGTTCAATTTGTAAAAATGCCAACTCAGGAAAGTAATAGAAACATTTATTAGATTATTATATACTTACATATTCTAATTTAAGATGGGATGCCGCAAGAGTGATTATTGTAGTGCATCTGCTAAATCTTAGGAGATTTGGTTTGTATGCATAAACAGAAGTTAATTAAAGAAAATAAATTAAAAATTTGTAAGCTAGAAATTTTTTTATTAACTGATATGGGTATTTTCAGCAACCTAAAAAGAAAGAATGTAAAGGATAGCAGTAGAACGTTTTTTAAAAAAATTCCATTTCAGAAGGAAAAATTGAAGAAGCCAACAGAAAATCTTGTTAATTTACATTTAGAAACAGTAGAAAAAGTGGATCATTTAATTACAAAAAATCACCCAGAAATTGACAATAGAAATCCTAACACTACAATAAATTCTAAGATTGAAGCCTCATTATCAAATAATATAGAACTAAGAGATCCTATTGTTAGAACGAAAGAAATATCAAATTTTAATTCTGAAATTACCCCAAATGATTCTTTAAGTGAATTGAACAAAGTTGAAGAATTTTATGAAATTCAACCACAAATAAATGATTCTTTTGAAAATCAAAAGGTAAACGATGATGATTTTAAAAATAATATAGAAGTTGATAAAGATAAAGAATCTCAAAAATTATTTTGGAGTTTTATTAAAATCAAAGGTAAAAGTAAAGATAATACTAAAAATAATAATAAAAACTTTACAAATAATAATTACAATAAAACTAAAGACGAATTAGAAAGAACAAAGGAAGAAATAGAGGCTAAAAAAAGAGAGTTAGAAATGATAGAGCAAAGAGAAAAGGAAAGAGAACTTGAACAAAAGAAAAAAGAAGAAGAAAAAAGAGAACAAGATAAACTTGAACTAATAGAAATACAGAAGCAACAAAAGGAAGTAAAACTTAGAGAAATAGAAGCAAAGAAGATTGAAATAAGGAGAGAAAAAGAAAGAAAGCTTGAACAAAAGAAAATTGAACAAGAAAAAAGAAGACTAGAGAAACTTAGACAAATTGAACTTAAAAAGAAAATGAAAGAAGATAAACTTAAAGAAAAGGAGTTAAATAAGATTGAAATGGAAAGAGAAAAAGAAAGGCAAATTGAACAAAAGAAAATGGAAGAAGAAAAAAGAAAACAAGAAATGCTTATAGAAAAAATAGAATCCGAAAAAGAAAAAGAAAGACAAATAGAAATAAAGAAAATGGAAGAAGAAAAACTCAGACAAAAAATAGAAGCCGAAAAAGAAATGGAAAAACAACTAGAAATAAAGAAAATCGAAGAACAAAATAAAGAAAAAGAAGAAATTCAATCATTAAAAAACAAAGACGAAGAGAATGAACATATCCTAAAAGATAAATTTCAAAAAGTTACTGAAGAACCCCCAATAGGGTGGGATGAAGATGTCGAAAAACTAATACCAATTATCGATAGTTTACTTGAAAAACTACCTGATGAAGTTATTGATGAATTTGCAAAATCTGAAAATTTTACACTTTATGAAAAGGTTATATTGAAATATAAAAAATAAGTGATATTTCATGGGTTTACTAGAAAAAGCACAACAAAAAAAACTTACTGTTGATAATGAAGAATTAACACATACTGAAAAACAGATTGAAAAAGAAACTAACCCTAAAGGATTATTAGAAAAGGTAAAACAAAGAAAACAAAAAA
The DNA here is from genome assembly GCA_964533085.1 of uncultured Thermoplasmatales archaeon. Classification (GTDB taxonomy): domain Archaea; phylum Thermoplasmatota; class E2; order DHVEG-1; family DHVEG-1; genus SG8-52-3. The sequence continues at coordinate 4,794 of CAZHIY010000041.1, forward strand.
TTACTAAAGAAAAAAAGGTTTTTGAAGATAAAATCCCTGGAGATAAAGTAGAAAAAGATGTTATTGAAGAAAAAACTGGTTTTGGATGGAAGGGCATAGGAACTAGAAGAATTGTTTTTAATCATGGCATTAATGAATATGTTTACGAAGTATTGGAACCAGTATTAAATGAAGAAGAAATTGAAATTAAAGAAGAGTTGTCACGTTTATTCAAGATGCTTGCAGATGTTAATATTTCAGATATGAATAAGGATGAAAAAGAAAAGTATCTTGAGGAGGCTCTGGAACAAATTATTATTGATAATGATATTAAATTTTTTGGCCGAAAAAAGAAGAAAGAAGAAAAAGATGAAAATAATGAATCAGCAAAAATAGAAGAAAACAAAAAGAAAAAATCATTGAAAAATCTATTTTCAAAAAAGAAGAAAGAAGAAAAAGATGAAAATAATCAATTACCAAAAATAGAAGAAAACAAAAAGAAAAACCCATTGAAAAACCTATTTTCAAAAAAGAAAAAAGATGATAAACCTAAGCTTAGTAAAGAGCAATTTGCTGAATTAGAAGAAAAGTCAAAGAGAAAAATATTCTATCATATTTTTAAAGAGTTTCTAGGTTATAGTAAAATTGACATTATAATGGAAGATGATGGTATCGAAGATATTTCTTGTGATGGGCATCATGTTCCTGTCTTTATCTATCATAAAAAGTATGATGAAATTTCAACGAATGTAAAATTTGAAAATGAATATCAACTAGACTCCTTTGTTATACGGCTCGCGCAGATATGCGGTAAACAAATTTCGATTTATTCTCCAATAGTTGATGGTAAATTACCTGATGGTTCTCGACTTCAAACAACCCTTGCAAAAACTGTAACAAAACCTTCTACATTTACAATACGTAAGTTTAAAGAAAAACCGTTAACACCAGTTGATTTGATAGATTATAAATCATTATCTCTGGATATGATTGCTTACTTTTGGATAGCAATAGAAAATGGAGCTTCTATTCTTTTTTGTGGAGGTACTGCAAGTGGAAAAACCACTGCTCTAAATGCTCTATCACTTTTTATACCTAGTTCACACAAAATTGTTTCAATTGAAGATACAAGAGAGGTAAGTCTACCACATAAAAACTGGATAGCAGGAACTACAAGACAAGGATTCTCTGCATCTGATGAAAAAACTGGTAAGGATATTGACATGTTTGATTTGATTCGTGCCGCACTTCGTCAGAGGCCAAAAGTTGTCATAGTAGGAGAAGTTAGAGGAAAAGAAGCATATAGTCTATTTCAGGCAATGGCAACTGGGCATACATCATATGCAACAGTTCATGCAAGTGATATACACACGCTCATACAAAGACTTGAAAATCCCCCAATATCATTACCTCGTGCACTTCTTACATCTCTTGATATAATTGTATTCCAAAACGCAATTGATATCTCGAAAAAAACAGTTAGACGGATGACTAGTGTAACCGAAATTGTTAAGCTTGATCCTGACACTAATCAGCTTATTTTTATGGAACCATTTAAATGGATTTCAAAAACTGATGACAGATTCGAAAGTAGGGGTTCAAGCAAAATATTGAATAACATTAGACTACAAAATGATTGGACGGAAGAAGATTTACGAAAAGAGATTCAAAATAGGATTCTAATTATAAATTGGATGCTCAAGAAAGATATTAGAGATTATCGCGAGGTTGGAAAAATTGTCCATGATTATGCAAAATATCCCGAACAATTATTAAAAAGAGCTAGGGAGGAAACAAAAACATGAAGTCTACCAAATATACTAGATTTTGTAGACGATTATTTGCCAAAACATTCGAAAGATTTGATATTAGTGAAACGAGTAAAAACAATATGCTAGAAAAGGCGAATATCGCTATGGTTTATCAGGAATATTACTCTATGGTTTTAATGAATATTATACTAGGTTTTATTACTTCATTTATTTCTACATCAATGTTATATCTAATTGCACCACATCAGATAACATCTTTGCTAATTTTGATTGTATCCTCATTAGTAACAGTTGGTACTAGTCTTTATTACATTAGCTTACCTAGTTCAAAAGCAAAAGCAAGAGGGAAGAAAATTGACAGAAATCTACCATATGCTGCTAATTTTATTAACACAATGTCAGTTGCAGGGATTTCACCAGCAGAAATTTTTGAGGCACTTTCAAATGTGAAACTATACGGAGAGATACAGAAAGAAGCTCAGAAGATAACAACCGAGATTGGTTTGATGGGTATTGATACGATAACTGCTTTGAGAAATGCAATTACAATATCTCCTTCAGATAAATTCAAGGAATTTATACAAGGAATTTTAGCAACAATACAGTCAGGTAGTGAATTATCACAATATTTCGAACGATGTGTCGATAGATATATGGCAAGGGATCTTGTTGATAGGAAAAGAAACCTTGATGCACTTGCGATAATGGCTGAATCATTTGTTGTAACAGTAATTGCTTTCCCACTATTTCTTGTAATAATAATTTCTATTATGGGTTTAACAAGTGGAGGAGTAGATTATATATTTCTTTATCTCATAGCATTTTTGATACTTCCTTTGTCTTATTTTGGATTTTATATGATGATGAGCTCTGGGATGGGAGAGTCAGTTTGAAATTTCCAATTAAAATTAAAAAATTAAATGCAAAACGTATTTACGGTAAAGATAAAAATATATTGATACTACTGGCTATCTCTATTACGATTTCAATATTGTTTTTTCTAATAGGATTTTTAGGTTTATTTGGAATTATTCTATCAAATGATGGAATAATTACTGGTGTTGACTTTCTTGTTATTGGAGTATTAAGTTCTATCGGACCAATTGGATTTTATAATCATCTAAAGGCAAAAAGGAAACGAGAAATCGAAGATCATCTGCCAGATTTTTTAAGAGAAATCAGTAGCTCCACATCATCAGGAATGACTGTTTTTGATGCAATAAAATCAGCAGCTGATGGAGATCATGGAAAACTGACTCCCGAGCTTAAAAAAATGGCTGCTCAGTTATCCTGGGGAATTTCTGTTAATGAATCATTAACAAATTTTGCAAGAAGAATTAAAACTCGATCCGTTGAAAGAATTGTTGTTACAATAAATAAAGCCCTAGAAATTGGAGGTAATACTTCTTCAGTTTTTGAAGCTGCTGCAAGAGAAATTGATCAAACAAAAATAGTAGAACAACAAAGAAAATCGGAAATGTCATTATATAGTATTGTGATTTTCATTAGTTTCTTTGTTTTTTTAGCGGTGATTTTGATTATTAATACAACTATTATTGCAGCTTTCTTAGATTTAGAAAGTAAAATGCCCCAAGGAGGAGTAGCTGCACAAGCAGGTCTTCAATTAGCACCAATTGATAAATTCGCTCTTAAGAATTCATTCTTCGCATTTGTTATTGTTCAAAGCATAGGAGGAGGTCTACTTGGTGGATTTATGATGGATGGTAAACTTTCATCTGGCGTAAGATTTGGATTTATATTAGTATTAGTCTCATTTTTCGTCTTCAAGTTATTCTTCTAGATAAAAATATGTCAATTTGTGAAAATGACGCAAAAGGTTCAAATAGTAGTAATCTCAGAGGTTTATTCGTGGTTTGGGACAGATGAGGAGAAACAATTCGTTTCAGGGTAAATATGCATCGTCTGAGGTAGTTGGAGGTTTAATTCTAATTGTAATTGCTGTTCTTGTTTTTGCTGTTGTTAGAGTGTATATGTTTCCAGATTTGGAACCTATTGATGTAGATATTAAGTTGGAAGGTTATGTAACAGGTAAAGGAATAGCTGTAGTAGAGCATGTTGGTGGAGAAAGTATTTCAGATTACAAGGTAGTAGTTTGTAATATAGATGGTACATTTTTTGATTCTAAAGAATATAGAGATCTTAATCCTAAGTGGAGGATTGGTGAATGTAAATATCCTCTTTCAGATGTTGGTTATCCTCCGCTTATAAACGAAACTGATAAGGTTCAGGTAGTAATATTTACATATAATAATGAAGGAGGAGAACAGGAAATCTTTAGAGGAATACTTAGTGGTAACTATAAAGAAGAAGATTCAAACTCACCGATTTTAATTTCTAGCTTAATGGATAATTCACCTGATGAAGATCTGATATGTTTTGGTTATCCTATTTGCTTAGGATTTGATGCAAATACCTATATCTATAATTGGATAGTTAATGATAATTCAATAGCTGATCTTATTATGCCTTTTGATACTCAAGGTGCTTCAACCTGTAAAGATTATTCAGATGAAGGACATGATGGAACACTTAATGGTGTTACTTGGATCAGTAATGGAATTTTAGGTGGGGCTTACTCCTTTGATGGATTAAGTGATTATATTTCGCTTAGCTTACCTGATGTATTTAATGATATATCTAATAACGATTTTACAATATCTACTTGGATAAAAATTAATAATATTACTGATGACAATGAGGTATTATTAACTGCAAGTAAGAATGAAGATAATTATGTTAAAATCTTTCTATTAAACAATGAAATTCATTTTGGAATATGTCACGATGGAGTTATAGATGGCGTTAGAACAGATAGTTTAACTGAAAATGAATGGTATCATATTGCTGGGGTTTGGGATGCAAGTAAAAATACAATTTTTGCTTATTGCAATGGAGAATTATATTCAGAAATTGGTGATAGAAACTTTTCATTGAATATTGGACCGGGATTACTTGAAATTGGTCATGGATTAAATGATAGTAAATTTTGGGATGGCTGTATAGATGAGTTAGAAGTCTACAACAGAGCTCTCTCCCAAGAACAGATTTATCAAATTTACCTATCCGCTAAAGATGGTTGTATTGAAAATAGAGTTATTGTATCTGGGGAAACTATTATTGGAGATTCTTGGCAATGTATAGTTACCCCTAATGATGGCAGTCAAGATGGAACTCCATCTGAATCCAACACTTTACAAATTGTTAATTACTCTGGAGGTGCATGATTTGAGAAAAAAAAATTTTAATAAAGTTTCTATTGTAATAGTATTAACTATTCTTTTATTTTTATCACTTATTATATTTACATCCAATTCTACCTTTGCAGGATCTTATGACGGTGAAGATCTTGCATTAGCAATTTTGCAGGATGGATCAATCTTAGTTGATTCATCTTATAGAGACAAAGATCCAGCAGGTCATGCTCTATCTGCAGTGTTATCATCACTTGGCAGTATGCAACCTACAGATGGTAATAGCTTTGCATTGTTCAGTACTGGTTATGCTGGATATGTACCAGTCACAACAAATGAAGAAAATCCAGGAGATGAAAGAGGAAGCTGGTTCGGAAGTAAATATAGTTATCCGAGAGATTATGCTGAATTAACAATGAAGTTACAAGTTCCTATGTATATGCATTATCTGTATTATGATGTCCAATTCTTTAGTGCTGAATGGCCTGAGTATGTCGGTACACAATATAATGACAAATTAACAGTAACAGTTATTTCACCATCAGAAGGTACATCACAATATGTTTTTGATGTTAATAGTGGATATTTCGTTTTAGATTCTCACGATATAAGCGGTTCAGGATTTGACATTTTTGCTCAGAGTGGAAATCCAGGCAATGTGGATATTGTTGATACCACTCCTAGAACACCAGGTGCTGATGCAGGAGCTTCAGATTTAATTCCTATCGGTGGTGAAACTCATCCTGTTTCACCTGGAGAACAAATTACTGTAAAAATCAAAATAACGGATACTGGTGACAATGTTTTTGATAGTGCAGCATTTATTGATAATCTAAGATTTACGGGTGAGGCAAAAACAGATATTATTGCTAGAAAATATGTTGATGATTTAAATGGTGAAGAGGTAGAATCTAATGATACTTTAAAATATGAAATAATTATAAGTAACACCGGAACAGCAGATCAAGATGATAATCCTGGAAATGAATTTGAGGATTATATTCCAAATAATACTACATATGTTCCTGGCTCTGCATATGCTCAATATGGAACTATTAGCTTTGATTCTAATGAAAATATGATTATATGGAATGGTGACATACCCGGAGAAACCAGTCGTAAGTTAGAATTCCAAGTAACTGTAAATGAAAGTCTTCCAAATGGTATGGTTATTTCTAATCAAGGAACAGTTTTTTGGGATAGTGATGAGGACGGAACAAATGATGCAACTGAATTAACAGATGATATATCAATTGACGATTTATTTGATAAAGATGGAGATGGGGAAACAGACGATGATGATGCAACTAATGTTACTGTATATTCCTATGATTATCCATCATTTGTAACAGAAGATTTTTCTGATGATATTCCTGGGGGAAATGCAACTCAGTCATACTTAGATAATACATGGTTTGATACCTCATTTAATAATACATTAGAAGGTAGTTTTAAGGTTGCTCCAAATTATCATTATTCAACAGATCAATCATTTAAAACAAAAATAAGACAATCTGATGGTCCACAATATTGGAACTATTCATTATCTTCGCTTCAAGGGGATATGATCTGGTGGGAGATATGGTTTGCCGGTGGAGATACCTCTGAATATTATGATATGTATCTTGATTTGAAAAACATATTTAATCAAGATATTGCTAAAATAAGGTTTGATTATATAAACAATGGCAGCCAACCTATGGATTGGTTATTAGAGATATATTATTGGGATCCTGTAAACGGCTGGAATCAATTAAAATCTGATTTTCCTGGTGGATTTATCAGAAATGATTGGTATAAACTTAGAATTGAGAAAAATGGTGATACAAATATCAATTACACACTCAGTAGATCAGGTCCAGGTGTAATTGATTCTGCAACAGGTAATAAACTCGCTGCTTCGTTTTCAGATTTTACAAGAATAGAATGGTATAGTAATGAAAACCCATTTGTATGTCCTATGTTTTTCTGGGATGAGCATAGTATAGGTCTTTCGTATAATACATAAGTATTAAAATATTGATATATAAGAAAAGAAGGGATAGAAATATGGCACGAGAATTTACTCGAAATATGTTTGTAATGTTACTGACAATTATGGTAGGAACAATCATAATAATTTATTTTGTCGGTGACATTATAAATCGTTCAAAAATTGCTGAATTAACAGCAGAACATAACATAGAAATTACAGAATTTAAGGGTAAAAGCGAAAATTTTACAAGTCATTTTCTTAAATCATCTGGTGTACTCGATCAAGCAAGAGAAGATAGAGCGTTTGGAAACTATCATTTTGATCTTGGATTATTATGGTATCAAAGTGCAATATCTGAGAAAAATAGTACGTTGATGGATTTGTATAAAATTAGAGGAATAACAAATTGTTCGGAAGCTATGCCTCAGTATATTAACTCATATAACAACTTTCTTGGAGCAAAATTATTTTTTAACGAAACCAAAAGTTTTACCACTTACAAGATATATATTGATCTTTTAGATCTTTATGTTAATCTAACAGATGCAGGTTCAAGATTAACTATGCTTAGATATAATGCTAGTAGATATCTAATGTATTTAACTGAGAATTTAACTTATAATGCAATGTATTTAGGTAATATGACAGAAATTTTTATGTTATTTAACGAAACAATGTTTGCTTATGGCGGTGTTCTAGATGAATTTGAAGATTATCAGGATATAATAGATGAATACGAATTCTTTGATGAGCAAAGATAGACCACTTCTAAATATTTATTGAAAAACAACGTTATAACGAGGGAAAAATTAAAGAAAGGATTTTATTTACCCTTTTTACTAAAATAATATTTTTTGCCCTGGTAGTGTAGTGGTCTATCATCCGAGCCTGTCGAGCTCGGGACTCGGATTCAAATTCCGGCCGGGGCGC
>CAZHIY010000042.1:0-12380 GCA_964533085.1 uncultured Thermoplasmatales archaeon
ATTGGTAAAAAAACCCAGGTGGAAGTAATTAATCAAAATGGAATTAAAATTAAAGGCATTAATGGTTCATTATTAGTAAAAAATGCTCATGCTTCCTCTGAGTTATCATCTCTTGAGGATATAGATTTGATTATAATCTGTGTGAAATCTCAAGATACACAAAATCTTGCATATAGCTTAAAACAACATATTAAGAAATCTGCATTGATCCTTTCACTCCAAAACGGTGTAAGAAATTCTATTATTTTAAACCAAATAACTGGAAACAAAACCATATCAGGTATAGTTTTATTCAATGCGTTATATTCAACCCCTGGAGAAGTTTCGCTTACTATTAGGGGAGGATTACTAATTGAAGATGATGCATCATGTTCTGAGGCAATTGAGGGATTGATTAATTCATTTAAAATTGAAGGTTTGAACTCAAAGTCTACTGAGAATATTAAAGAATTTCAATGGAGTAAATTAATAGTAAATCTCCAAAATGCTGTTACAGCTCTCACGGATCAAACAATCAAAGAATCTATTATTAATTCAATCAGCAGATCGATATTAATAGCCACGATGGAAGAGGGAATGTATATTTTAGAAAAATCTGGAATTTCAATTAAAGCATTGCCTGATATGGATCCAAAAAAAATTATCAATAGATTAAGTAAATACAATACTATATTACTAAAAGTTGGTAGTAAACTTATGAGATTAAAAAATGCAAAAACCTCAATGTGGCAAAGTCTTTCAAGAGGTAAAAAAACTGAAATTGATTACATTAATGGAGAAATTGTAAATCTTGCTAACAAAAATAATTTTAAGGCTCCAATCAACACAAAACTTGTAGAATTTATAAAAGAAGTAGAAACAACCCATTCAAAAAGAATTTATAAACCATCTGAACTAAAGGAGCTTCTAAATATTTATAGATAATTTTTATGAGAATGGAGAATTTAATATATTTAATGGAGGTTACTAAGATTCAATCAAAATTAGTTCAATTTTTCCTTGAAAAAATTGCTGCAAAACTTGATTATCATAGATTAAAAAAATTTGTTGATTTTGGATTTATTTTAATTGAAAAAACTATTGTAAATTTTGATAAATTACACTTTATTTATTATGATATTTATAATGATATGATAGCTAATGAAATCACTCTTGCTGATATTTCAAAGGATGATAAAGTTTTACATATTGGCTGTGGGCCAATCCCTGCGACATCAATTCTACTTACAAAAAAATCTGGGACTCAAGTTATCGGTATAGACAAAGATCCTCGTTCTGTTAACCAAGCACATAAATGTGTTTTAAAGAGTGGAGTTTCTAAAAAGGTTCAAATCAAGCATGCGGATGCTAAAATATTCCCTGTTGATAAATTTGATATAATTATTTTATCTCAGGGGATAAAAGAATACAAAGAGGTTCTTGAGCATATTGCTCGGTCGATTAAATATAACACACGTGTAATTTTTAGAACTTCATCCTTACCCGGAGGAGAAATATCTCAAAATGACCTTTTTATAAAGGATTTATTTAATATAAATAAAGTCGTTGCTCAGAAAAAGAACGCTTTACTTATTTCTATCATGCTCAGTAAAGGTAAAGAATGAATTCTAATGATAAATGTTAAGTAATGTTTTAGTTGGATAATTAGTCTTTAAATGGCAATATTGGAAATTATTGTAAAATTAATGTAAATTTTATATATGCGAAGTCAATAGACAGGAAAATATAATAAAACAGCTGGGGGTAAAATAAATAATTGAGAGGCTTGCACCAATCACAAAATCTGTTTTAAAAAAGAAACAGCCTCACTCGAAAAAAACGTTTAAACCTGCTTTTTATAAATTATCGAAAGGATTTATTAATAGATATCAATGGCTAAAACTTAAAAGATGTCTCCGATATGCATATAATAATTCTCCTTATTATCATAAAAAGTTTAAAGAACAAAATCTCAAACCAACTGATATAAAATCATTTAAAGATTTAGTTAAAATTCCCATTACAAAGACTGAAGATTTACAAAATAATCCTAAGTCCTTTTTTGCAGTTCCTGAAGAGAAATTCATTAAGGTTTTTACGACTGCAGGCACAACAGGTAAACCAAAAAAAGCCTTTTTTACAAAAAGAGACCTTGACAAGGTAATACAATCTGCTGCAATCGGAGCAAAAATAATGTATGGTATCACCAAAAAAGATGTTATTCGGATGACCTTTGAAGTTGGATATGGGACAGAAATCTGGGGAAATAGTTATTGTTTAGATATGGCATATGGATATAATATTGGAGCATTAACAATTACTACTGGAAGATTAGAAATAGAAGAAGAACTAGAGATTATTAATGAATATAAACCAAATATATTTGCCGATGTTTCCTCAAGGGTATATTTTCTAACAAATCAATTAAAAAAAATATGTGACTTAAGGACATTAGGAATTAAAAAATTCTTAATAGGTGCAGAACCAACACCTAATTCTATGAGAAAAAATATCGAAGAATCTTGGGGTGCAGATGTATATATTGGATATGGTATAACAGAGATAGGTCTTTTAATGGCGGGGGAATGTGAGAAAAAACAAGGGATGCATCTTAGCGAATTTAACTTCTTAACAGAAATAGTTGATCCTGATACAGGTGAACAACTTCAAGATGGAGAGATAGGGGTGATATTATATACAACATATAATAGAGAAGGGATGCCTCTATTAAGATACAATTCACATGATCTTGGTAGAATCATTCCAGGCTTATGTGATTGTGGTTTACCATTGAAAAGAATTGAGATTAAAGGTAGGTCAGATGATTTGATTCCAATAGGAGCTGGTGACAATTTGTTTATTAAAATGTTTGATGAGGTACTTTATTCAATTCCTGAAATTCAAGAGTATCAAGTAATTTTTGACAAAAAGGATGGTAAGGACCTTATTACTGTTGTTGCAGAAAGTTCTATTATCAAGGATACTATCTATAATAAAATTGTTGATGCATTAATTAAAATGCCTGAAATAAAAAATGGAATGGAAACTTCAAAAACAATTTCTAGACCTGTTGTCAAACTGGTTAAACCAAATACTTTTGACAGAAATTCTATCAAAAGAAGAAGATTTATTGACAATAGAAACCTTTATGATTAGAGTTTCAAATCCATATTTTTTTAAAAAACGCGTCATATCTGGATAAATTAAATCTAAAAATATTCTTTATCTGGTTTTTAATGCTTTTTTCTTTCTATTTAAAAATTCATTATTGTCTCTATACTAAGGTATCTGTTTCTCCACCAAAAGATGTAATTAATCTTAAACCATTTTTTAATAAGCTGAAATCTCTTCTTACAAAAGCACGATAAAATTGACCAAGAATATATCTAGATCTTAAATAAAACTTTTTAGATGCTTCTTGGGTATATTTATTAAGTTCTTCAGAAGTAAAATTTCCTAGTCCTTTACGTGAATCAGCGATTATCGAATATACATTCTTTGTATTCTTTTTATTTTGTATCGTTTCATTCCATAATTGTGATCCTATCTGGTAATATAATGGTGAAAAAATTGCAACATCAAGTGGTAAAGAACATGCAAACTTTATTGTGTTTTTGATATGTTTTTTAGTTTCCATTGGTGCTCCAAACATAAACGTGGCCATTGTTATAAAACCCATCTCATGACCTAGCTTTACCGCTGCTCGAATCTGATCTAGCGTGACCTGTTTATTATAAAAATCAAGGATATCCTGATTTCCAGATTCAATCCCATATCCAACAAGCTTAACATTAGCCTTCTTCATTTTCTTATAAATCTCTCGATCTGCTGAATCAACTCGTACACCTTCAATTATTAAATCGATGCTCGTTCCAATTTCAATAAGGTCATCCAATATTTTATTAGATCGTTTTTTATCAGCTAGAAAACAGTCATCGGAAATCATAACCGAACCATATTTTCCGTCAATTTCCTTTATTTCATTTACAACACTTTCTGCAGATCGTTGTCTAAACCCCCATTCTTTTATAAAATTACCATATCGTGCACAAAATCGGCATCTGAATGGGCATCCTCTGCTTGAAATCATAGAAGTAAATTTTGGTTTATATAGATATGAATTATCTACCTTTCCATAATCATATTTGTCTACCAGATGACGTGCTGGAAAATGAAGAGAGTCTAAATCATTAATTATTTTTAGGGGTTTTCCTATTTTTACTTGGTTATTTTCTCTATAATATATGCCATGAATATCAGATAGATTTTTTTTCCCCAGTAAAAATCGAGAAATATCAACAATTACATGCTCTCCTTCCCCTATAACGCTAATATCTGCAAGGGGAATATCGTATAAGGAACGTTCTTGAAAAAATGTACAATGCGGTCCCCCTATGATTAGAGGTATGTTAGAATCTAAATCCTTGATTTTTTTAGAGATATCTAAAACAGAATCGTAATCGTTGCTATATACACTTATTCCAACAGCATCAGATGATGTTAGAGAATTTTTTAGGTGTTCTTCTGAATTATTCTCCATACAAAGATCAATAATTTCAACGTTGTGCCCCTCATATTCTAATGCTGCTCCTATACACTGTAAACCAAGAGGCGGATAAATAGATGGAGCAAAAAAGGAATATATTTCAGCAGCATGTTTCCGCTCTGGAGCTCTAAGAAGAAGAAATTTCATCTATTTTGCCTCTATAAATTCTTTCCTATTAATGATATTTCGTATAATAAAAAATCTTCTTATAAAATTTATTAATTCGATATAAATCCAACTTTACAATTATCTTTGATAAAAACAATTTCTTTTACAATACCCTAGTTCTAGCTCCATTAAATTCCTCTTTGATTATAAAACCTTAAGGATTGCTTTTAAAAAGTCATTAATTCATATAATAATATAAAACAAACTATGACTTTTCTGTAGCAATTTTTTTGAACATTTGTAAACCCTGGGAAAATGCTCTAAAATCCTTTTGATTTAATTCATTATTGACGGTTCTAATAATGCGATGTGGATTTAAAAAGAAATGAACATTTGCTTTTCTTGTGTAATCCATAATCTCTTCAGGAGTAAAATTCCCAAGACCTCGATTTTTATTTGGCATGATTCTAAATTCATCAGGTCTTATTTTTTCATCTCTTAATGTGTCCTCCCAAAGTTTAGATTTGTATATATAATGGAAGGCAAAAAAACTGCTGAATCCAAAGGTAATGAAGATGAGAACTTGATTGTCTGTTTAATATGATTTTTTGTTTCTTTTGGAGAACCTATTATAAATGTTCCAGAGGTAAAAAAACCCATTTCTTTTGCAAGGTGTACAGCCTTTTTAATCTCAGGGATAGTTAATTTTTTATTATAATAATCTAAGATTTCTTAACTTTTCTGGAAACTTAAAGGGAAAAAAATCATAAATTGGACTAAAAATATATAATTTTTTAAAAATTATGAATTCTCAATATCGCTTTTTTTTATTTATCTTGGAACCATCGATTCTCTTAAAATCAAATTTTATCTTTGGATGAGGCGCAAGTCTTAGGTTAATAAACATTTTTTTCTTCAGATAATGTGATTCAAAATCAAGTGAAAATCCAACACCATTTGGCGGTTTTAGAATATCAATTTTTAAAGTGTTATGCCCTATCACTGATGCTTGACGTTGTGGTTCTATCTTAGCAATCCCTGAAAGTTTTACTTTGTTTTTACCATCAAAATAATATCCTTCAACAATTCCAGGAGCTTCACAGATAACAAGAGCAATCCAATATTTACTTTTAGGAAATCTAGATACATATTCTCTACTTTTTGAAGTCATCTTGAATTTTAAAAATAATATTTCTTTTCCGTGTCTTGCTTTAAGTTCAAATTCTGTTGGATAAAAAAAATCATAGTTTGTTGAATATTGCATTTTATTATAATGAAAATTAATATCACCAAATTCTTTGTATTTTTTTCCATCCTTTGAAAATATTAAATTACCAACAGATGGACCATTCATAAACCAGAAAAGGGCGTTTCCATAGAAGATAGTCCAGCCATTATCAAATAAAGCCCATGCCCAATCATAGCCAAATGGATTATTCTCAGTTCCAAAAATAATAGAATTTGGTATTTTTAACCTGTGGTTATGTAGCCACCATTTAATTAATTTGAAATACACTGAAATTGTTTTTTTTGCACCTAATATATTTGAAAGAGGATTATCATAAAAAAAATCTCCCCAGACATGTTCAAAATATCCTTTTCCTTCAATATGAAATTTTTTATCTTGTATCTGCATGGTTCCAGAAATCTGATTTTTAGGTATAAATCCATATCTATAAAAACCAAATCCCATTGGTAACCAACCATCTGTTACCTCTTGTGAAATCCAATGTGGAACCGATTCAGCGGTATATTTTATATTGAGTTTAATATCATTTTTCTTATCGATAAAAAACATCTCATAATTTGGATATGCCCCTTTTATAAAACTTTCTTCATATCTAACCTCAAATCTATCCTTTGAAGTATCTAATTTTTTATTATCAGTCCTTGAAAAATAAGAGAGGTGCTTACCACTTTGTTCATCGAACAATGTTAGATTAAATATCGATCCTACATCCTTCTGTCTTTCAAACCACTCATTAAAAACTGTCTTTAAACTCCATTTCTTTTTATCTTCAATTGACTTGAAAAAAGATTCAACTGCCCACCATTCTAATGTGCATGGAAAATGTTCTCGTTCATCTTCAGGCTTCCACGGATTTTTTTCTTTTAGATGTTCTCTCATATTTTAATAAGATATGTAGTCTTTTCTTTAATTAATATCGAAAAATATTTTAGAAGTTGAGATTCCTTTTGTGGTATTTTTTTTAAAATTAATGAAAATTATACTTCATAAGGTTTAGATTTGTCATATTTTTTTAAATTAAGTTTGAGTTTTAGACTAGGGGCTAGTTGGATTTTAGAAATAATTTTCTTGTTAAAATAATGTGAATCTATATCGAAAGAAACACCAACTCCATTTGGTGGTTTAATGAAATCAATTGTTAGTGAATTATGCCCTAATTTTGAAGGTATCCTCTGTTGTACTATTTTGCAATCACCTTCTAGTTCCACTGTTTTTTCACCATCTAAATAAATACCTTTCATACGACCTGGCATTTCAGGTATAGTAATAGCTCTGTAGAATCCATTACCTTTATACTCATCGATATATTCATAACCTTTACAAACTGACCATACTCTCAATTTAAGTTTCTTATCATCAATTTTTGCTTTAATGGTTAAATCTGAGGGATAGTATATATCATATTTTTTTAGATATACAACTTTATTATAGCGAAATTGTACATCACCGAAATCTAAGTAATTATTTCCTTCACTAAATAATGTTAAAACACCCATAGCTGGCCCTTCACTTATCCATAACAATGAGTTACCATAAAAAACACTCCAATTATTATCAAATATACCCCAAAACCAATCATAGCCAAATGGATTATTTTCGGTAGTAAAAGCAATACGGTCTGGAATTTTTGGATTGTAATTTGATAATCTCCAATTGATAAGCTTACCATAAATTGAAACTGTTTTTCTTAAACCTGATAATTTTTGGAAAGGATTTTTATAAGACCAGTTACCCCATGCATGTTCCAAATAACCCTTACCTTTTATTTTAAATAATTCTCCTTTAATTTTAATACTACCTGAAATATCACAATTAAGTAGCCATCCATATCTATAATAATCCAATCCAATAGGTAGATATCCATTTGTTGAATCTTGTGCACTCCAATGAGGTAAAATTTTGGCTTTGTAAATTATATCTGAAATAAATTTTTGTTTGTCGTCCTCGATATGAATTTTATAATTAGGATAAAGTCCTTTTATTGAGTTTTTCTCATATTTTAAGTCAACTTTGTTCTTTGTATAAGACAATTTATTGATATCATCATTTATTGCTTTTTGTGCTACTAATTTTTTACTAGTATCAAAAAGATGATATACAAAAAAACAAGAAGGAGTTTCTAATTCATATGCTAAACATGCCTTAAGATTCCATTTTCTATTATCCTCTATGGTTTTAAAGAGTGTTTCTATGGCCCACCATTCTTTCATTGAAAGATAATGATCACCCTCATCTTTTGGTGTCCAAGGATTTATATGCTTATCCTTTTTAGAATTATTTTTATTAGCCATATAATCAGTTTTAATTTGAGTTTTGAAATGTATTAGAAACCAAAATCTCTTTTATAGTATCTTCTAAATGAAAGACTTGTAGCTAATGGTATTATACCATAAAATTTCTTGGTAGTAAGAGCGATTCTTGAAAAATTATTTAACAAATTAATAGGAGAATAAAACTCTTTTGCAACCTTTTTTGAACCGTTATATAACTCTTCAACAGTCATGTTTTTTGGTTGAAAAACAACATCGACTTGATTATATTTGCTCCAATCCCGTGTTAAGATTCTTCCTTGCTTATTAAATCTTTCAAATAGAGGAGTTCCGGGATAAGGAGTTAATATATTTACTTCAAGCACATCTAATTCCCAATCATTAATTGTTTCGAGTGTTGTATTAAATATATCATTGGTATCCTCGTCAAATCCAAAAATAATCCCTCCTTGAATTGTCATACCATGGTCATGAACCCTTTTTATCATTTTTTTGAAATCTTCTACCTTATTATGATTTTTTTTAATATTATTCAGTGCCTCTTGACTAACAGATTCAAAACCAACAAACCATTCAACACAACCTGATTTTCGTGCAAGTCTTAAGAATTCCTCATCTACATTTCCAAGGATATTTGTAGTTCCATTTGCAACCCATCCTTTATGTACTCTCTGCTTGATCATCTCCTTAAAAAGTTCCTGAGCATATTTTTTATGAAGAGTAAGGTGAGGATCATGAAAGATAAACAATTTGTTTGGCATTTCCTTTATTTCTTGAACAACGTCTTTTATAGGTCTTTGTTTTACTACATTTCCACAAAAACTACTAATAGCACAGAATTCACATTGATTTGTACAACCACGTGTTGTTTGAATTGCTCCTAAAAAAGGATTTGATTTAATAAGATCTCTTCTTAATGGAGGTATTTTTGAAATGTCAAAATTATGATCTCTTTGATATATTGGTTTCAATTTTCCTTTTTCAAAATCCTCAAGTGCTATCGCCCAATTGGTTTCTGCCATACCCATGATAACACTATCCGCATGTTGTTTTGCCTCTTCAGGCATTGCTGTTGGATGATATCCTCCTAATATAACCGTCCTTCTACGTTTTCTAAATTCATCTGCAATTTTATATACTCTTGGGGCAGTCATTGTATAACAGGTTATTCCTACAATATCATAATCTTCATCAAAATCAATATTCTCATAATTTTCATTAACTATTTTTACAGAATGTTTACTTGGTGTGATAGCAGCAAGATAAGGTAGAGTGATAATTGGGTATCCAGAGATTATTTTACGCCATGAGTGCCTATCCCTATATGTTGTCATTCCATGTTCAATTGCTGGAAATACAAGTAGAATCTTCATAATCTCCTAGGAATTAAGAGATGTTGATTGAATATTTAATATTTTTTAATACAAGTTCTATATACTATATCTAAAAAATTCAAAGTAAGATTTCATTTTTTTATATATAAATTTTTTAAGTAATATAACCTCTGGTAGTAACTGGAGTTTTCTTGGTTTTATGTATCCACTAAAGTTCATATCTGTTTTCAAACCAAGAAAATCTAATATTGCTTTTATTTTCTCATCAGGTCTTTCACATAAATCTCCATATTTTATAGAAATATAGTCCGCTTTAGATAGATTTTTTATATTTTTAAGATAATAACTAGAAGCCTTTTTTGAATGACAAATAACCTCAAATATTCCGGGAGGAAATTTTGATGTATAATACATTTTTAATACAAAAAGTAAAAGTGGATTTTTATATACTTTATCATATTGTTTGGAATATAATATTAAAAATTCATCCTTGGATTTAAACCTAGTGTTCCAAAGTCTCATAATCGAACTTATTACATCGAGTGGATTTCTATGGATAAAAACAAATTTAGCATTTGGATAAATTTTTTTAATAAGGAGAAAATTTGGGTAATCATGAGGATTTTTAAGTAGTAATGGTTTATTGTTATCTGAAATATATTGTAATTTTTTACAAAGAATATCAAATAATTCTTTGTTCCTATAATTTATTTTTGAACTATAATTTCTTTCTGAAAATATATAAGTATACTCATGCTCATAATCAGATGATACTTCAATATTATCTGTTTTTCTATTTACAATTCCCTTCTCTTTCAGTAAATTATTTATTTTTTCTCTTTCTTTTAATTCAAGATTATTTATATGATTAAATATCAGTCTATCAAAATTTTTAACATGATATAAACTTAAGAAGTTGAAATTTCCTGTTTCATTTAACATCTTATATAAAACGGTTGTACCTGAACGATGAAGACCTAATATAAAGATAGGTTCAAAAGATGTATTTTTAATTTTATACAAATAATTAAAATCGATATTTTTTCACCTTTTGGGTCCAGACATATGATAAGCTATATTAATGTTTGTTCATTTCTTAGGATATATGAATCCTTTTCTTAATCCTATAACAGGTTTACCATTCTTAAAAAACTATTTATTTGTACCTAATAGATTAAGAAGATTAAACCATAAAAAAATAGAGGATTTTAGAGATAAAGCTCTAAGAAAAATTGTTAGGTATGCTTATAATGTGCCTCTATATCATAAAAAATATAAGGAATTGGGAATTAAACCCGATGATATTAAAGGTATAAAAGATATAGAAAAACTTCCGTTTATTACTAAAAAAGATATAATTGAAAATTTCCCAGACGCAGTGATTCCAGTCGGCTATGATAAAAGTAAAGGTTATATTGCAAGCACAAGTGGATCATCAGGAAAACCCGTCTCTATCTATTTAGATTTTCCAACTCTATCGACAGGAGTATTACTTTTTACTAGAAATGGTTTATTATACAATTATAATGTTAGAAAAGTAAAAATTGCAAGTATTGGTACTTTTCTTCAAGGTAGAATTGATCATGTTGTTGATGATGTAATTATGTCAAAAATAAGAATATTTCGCAAATCTGATAGTGATATATCAATGAATGCTTTTGAACCAATAAAAGATATCATTAAGCGTTTAAACGATTTTAAGCCTGATGTTATTTACACTTATCCAATTATTTTACAGCATATTGCTTATTTTAAAAAGAAAGGCTATTGCGATAAACTAAACCCAAAAGTTCTTCAAGTAGGAGGTTACTCGATGGATAAATACACTCGTGATTATATAGAAGATGCGTTTGAATGTAAAGTATTTAATGTATATCAATCAGTTGAATCATGTGGTGACGTATCCATTGAATGTGTCTATCGAACATGGCATATTAATTACGATTTTTATAATGTAGAGGCAATGGATGAGAATAAGAATATTGTAGCACCTGGTGAAAAAGGACATATGGTTTTAACCAGATTATTTGGACAAGGTACACCTATTATTAGGTATACTGGAATGGATGATTGGGTAACTATTCTCCCAGAATATAAATGTGAATGTGGACTTTCAACACCTATTTTTAAAAATGGGATTGAAGGTAGAATAAGTGCTCGTGTTATTTTACCTGATGGGCGGGTTTATCCTGCTGCCTCTTTTGAACTAGTATCCCTTGTGCTAACTGATCTTAAGACATTTAAGATTACCCAGTTCCAAACTATTCAGAATAAAATAGATGAGCTTGAAATAAATCTTGTAATTGACAATGATCTTCGTGATGTTGGTCCCTCAGTGGATTTAATTTTCGATAAAGTAAGACAAATTTACAAAGAGAAATGTGGTCCTAATGTTAAAGTTACTGTGAAAGAAGTTAAAGAAATTAAATCACCCAAAAATAAACCAGCACCACTTGTTATCTCTAAAGTAAAACTTGAGGATGGTTTTAAGATACTCGAATCAAATTAATTTTTTATGAGATGTAATGTTCAATTCAATTAGATTCGTTGAGAATTTTAAAATTAGGTTTAGGTTGTTTTGATTTTGGCGGGTATCGAAGTGTTTTGTAGATACAAACATTAACAGGTTCCTTTTTCTTTTTAAAAACGCATTTAATTGGAATTTGCCAGCCATTCAAATAATAATCTATATCCTCAAAATTCCTCAATTAAACACCTCATCCAATTAAATTATGGATGATTTATTATATATTTAAAATTTTTTGTTAAACAATTGTTGAACTTATTTATTTTAGAATTGGAAGAAACAATAAATGGACTGGACGGGATTTGAACCCGTGGCCTCCACCTTGCGAAGGTGGCGATCTTCCGCTGATCTACCAGCCCTATTTCCA
>CAZHIY010000043.1:0-12354 GCA_964533085.1 uncultured Thermoplasmatales archaeon
GAAAAAATTGCTAATCTTCGAAATGATGTGTTGAATGTTATTTCATAATTTAAGATAATACTTCTGATGTCAACTATTTTTTTCTAGGATGTCACTCGTTTATCATAAAAGAGAAATATGATTAAAACCAATTAAGTTCATTTTCTTAATTGAATTCCGAGCCGGTGGATTTGAGCCAGGGGGGTATACTAAATCGATATATTGTATATCATCATAATCTTCCTTATCATGTAGTTTTTTCTTTACAGATAATTCTTCTAAAGTTTTACTAAGATTTTTTGGCATACCCACTTCTTTAAACATCTTTTCCAATGTCTCATCATCTACTATACGATACTCTTTCACCATTTCACCTCATCCAAATATATACGGAGGCTTCTAATATATATAATTTTATAAATTATCAGAATTTTTAACAATAGCCTGAAAAATACTTTAACTATTGTGTGATAGTCTACCATTAATGTATCAGCTATTCTTTTAAAATCTAAATTTAAATATTTCCTTAAATAAAATAAGTTATACCATTCAGTATAAAACCTAATAATATATATCATAAAATATGACCAATACTGATTGGTTCAACAATACTGTCATTTATCACATTTTAATCGATCGTTTTGCAAGATTTAGTTCCACAGAAAATTGGGAGAAACCAGAATTTTTAGGTGGAAATATAAAAGGAATTATTGAAAAATTACCTTATTTAGAAAAACTTGGAGTAGATACAATTTGGATTTCACCATTCTACAAAACAAGTGAGTATCATGGTTATCACATCACAGATTTTTTTAGAGTTGACCCACACTTCGGTACAACAAAAGATATAAAAGAATTAATTGAAGAAGTACACAAAAAAAATATGAGAATTATCACAGATTTTGTTCCTAATCACTGTTCAAAACTGCATCCTTATTTTCAAGATGCTCAAAAAAATAATGATAGTGAATATAAAAACTGGTTTTATTTTATAAAATGGCCAGACAAATACCTGTGTTTTCTAAGTATAAAACAACTTCCTAAGATCAATCTTGACTTCCCGAATGCAAGGGCCTATATGATAAATGCAGCCAAACATTGGCTAAGCCTTGGTTTTGATGGCTTTAGGCTTGATCATTGTATCGGCCCGTCACATAATTTTTGGCAGGAGTTCACAAAAGAAATAAAAAAGATGTTCCCAAGTGTTGTTTTAATAGGAGAAGCCTGGATGAAAGGCATCAAATTTAATGAACTTAAAACGATCAATATTAAAAATAAATTCTTAAAATGGTTAATTGGCAATTCCTCAGACAAACTGCTAAGTGAATATGTTGGAGAACTCGACGGGGTTTTAGATTTCAAATTCCAAGAATTGATCAAAAGTTATGTAGCAAAGGGTAATCTAACAAAAAAAGATTTTTATAATCAATTAAAACGTCATTATAAAAAATATCCAGATAACTACTATTTGCCAACCTTTTTAGACAACCATGATATGAACCGTTTCTTATTTGAATGTAAAAATAACATAAAAAAACTAAAACAAGCAGCAGAAATCCAATTTTCAATTCATCAACCTCATATAATTTATTATGGTACTGAGTTAGGTATGACACAGAATAAATCGATATGGAGTTTTTCAGCACATGGAGATTTGCAGGCACGACGTCCAATGAGTTGGGATAAGAAAGATTCTGATCTTCAACTATTCTATAGATCACTAATAAAAGGTAAAAAATAGATATTGCTTTTCAATACAACCCCTAAATCCATAAAATTCATTACTTCTCTGGATGATTCACGGGTCGTAAGAACTTGCTCTTGATTGCCCATTCATAGAGCTTTTCGTTATGCTCACCGATAAAAATCTCTTCCCCTACTTTATGCTTTTTCCGAGTCGTCCAAATCGTAAATGCCTTGTGAACCACATATCTTTTCATACCAGTTCTAGATAGATACGCAAGATTCCTACTTGAAAGATCTGTCAGTTCATTTTGCCGTTGCAATCGGAAACTTGAATAGTTCCCGGAATACATATTAATAGAGCCACTGTCCATCAAAAAAATCGTGTCTGCAAACATATCAAGAAACCTCCGGTCATGCGAAACCGCAATAACAGATCCTGTATAGGAATTTAATGCACCTTCAATTGCTTTTTTCGAATCCATATCCATATGGTTTGTTGGTTCATCAAGAAGCAAGAGATTATAAGGCTGTAGTATCAGTCTAAGAATGGCCAGCCTTGCACGTTCTCCACCAGACAGCTGCTTTACTTTATTGAAGATTATACTTCCTTTAAAATTGAACTGCCCAAGTAAGGCCTTAGCATCAGATTCCGATAGTTCACTATTGTCTCTACGAAGCTCATCAACTAGATTGTTATCTGACTTAAGTGAGAGATGCCCCTGATCGAAATACCCTGATTTCACTCCAGAGCTTACATGCAGAATCCCGTCATCTGGATGCACTTTGCCTAAAAGCATTTTCAAAAACGTGGTTTTACCACAACCATTGGGTCCAATGAGACCTATCTTTTGGCCGGCAAGAATTTCAAAATTCGTATTATCAAGAATAGTTTTATCTTCAAATCGCTTCTCAAGAGAGTGTCCCTCTGCTACGTTCTTACCTGACTTGAAAACAGATTTAAAATGGAAATTTAGCAAATAGGATTTCAGAACAGGGTTTTCAACTCGCTTTACTTTTGCCAGCCGTTTCATCTTACTTGCTATCTGTATGTCATATTTATTGCGTCGTGACATTGTCTCAATTACCTTTTTTTGTCGTTTTATCTCTGCCTTTGATTTTTTATATTCTTGAACTTTAATATGCGTTCTAAGACGTTTTTGCTGCTTATACTCTTCATATGTCACATTATACAGATCAATTCGATTATCTTCTAGTTCAAATACCCTATCAACAAGGTCATCCAAAAGATATCTGTCATGAGAAACAATCATTACAGCTTGTGGAAAATCAAGGATTTCTTGCTCTAACCATTCAATTGTTTCGATATCAAGATGATTCGTGGGCTCATCGAGGAGTAAAAGATCACACTCTTTTGGTTGTGCAAGAACACTTGCAAGAGCGATTTTTTGCCACTCACCACCAGATAAATCACTAGATTTTGTTGTAGGTAAAAGATTAGGCAGTCCAATGTCTTTTAAAATATTACTTGCAGCCTTCCAACGCAAGGAACTAGTATTTCTACTCGCAGACACCTTAAGTTTTCTAATACTCTCAAGAATATCTTCATAGCGTGTTGAATTATAGATATCGGGATTTTCTAGTTGCTTTTCATATTCTCTTATTTTTTGCTTGATTGCATCTGTCTGCACGGTACGAATAAAGAAATCAAATACTGTTTCATCAAGTTGGCTTATGGGCACTTGATCCAAATATCTAATCTGCAGGTTGTCTTTTCGCCAGATTTCACCCAAGCTTGCTGGCTTCCATCCTAAAAGAATCTTAAATAGTGTCGTTTTCCCGCAACCATTTGGGCCAAGAAGTCCAATGCAGTTGTTTGAATATACCTCAAATGATGCATTTTCAAAGAGAAGCTTCCCTTCGATTGTTTTAGATAAATCACAGACTTTTATCAGTACGTCCATTCAAGGAGGTAACAAATTTCTGTTGTATATCATTTTAGGTGGTAAAAATTATGTTTTATAGATAATGTAAAGATTTATAACAAAAATAAACAAAAAATGTTAATATCGGTATCTGTTAAATATTGCATATGCCGATATATGTCTAAACCTTAAGTAAGGTTTAATAACAAAATCAACCTGATGTTTTATCTAATTTTTAAAAATATTTATATAATAGATGGTTCTAAAAATAAAGTGTATGGCAGGAATATATAAGAATAAAAAGTCAGTTTTAATTGTTTTAGTAGTTCTAGGGCTATTGGCTAGTACTGGTCTTTCCACAGTTGGATCGTTTTCTACTGAAGAGTCAAATGATATAAAGTGGTTTGAGAAGGTCCAGGTTTATGATATGGCGGCATTGCCTCCTAACGATGTAAATCGATTTCATGTGACTGTGAATGGCCTGTGGAATGGATTTTATTCTTCTGAAAATATCTCTTCGCCGTTTGCATTTGGAAGGTATCTTGAGTCGATATATTCTGGTCAAACGTATAACTCAGATGAAGAGTTTGTCCAAGGACAACATGAACAAGGATTATTATGTCCAGGAACAGTATTAACAACTCAGGGCCACAGATCATTTCAGGGAGATCAAGTAGACCAATATGCATGTCGCTCGGCCGAGGGTGAGGTTGCACAATGGGACCTTGAAGGTGCTGTGTTTATGTGCTCGAATAATCCAGGGTGGATCGATTGGATTATTGAACAGGGTAAAAAAATAATCGATGCTGATGGTGATCTCATTGTCCTTGGTGAAATTCAGGGAAATGGGTTTGTCGTATGGTTTCAGTTTCTATCTCAGTATCTACAAATAAGAGAGCCGGGATTTTGCCAGTATTGTATTGGTGGATTTCGAAATTATCTCAGTGAAAAATATTTGCCTAATGAACTACTTGAATTATTTGGTATTGATAATATAACTACTTATAATCTGACTAGCCGTATCGCTGAAACAATGGATCTTTCATATTATAATCGTGTTTCTGCCGATCCATTAATTGTGGATTATATAGGTTTTCAGGAATGGGGGAATTATAAAGCGAAGGTTCATGCAATCGAGGAGCTACAAAGTTATGCAACTTTGGAAGGAAAAGAGTGTGTAATTTGTGCAAATTCCTTTGCACTTGGAACACCTCGAACTGGTGATTTTTGGGTAAAAGGACTTCAATTTAGTGAAGCTCTTGATTTTTACTGCTTTGAAAACGAGTATGGCACGAAAAGTGATGTTCTACTTCCCAGGTTTCCACGAAATAAATGGGTAGCATGGGAGAAACTTGCTGCAGCAGCAACCAATTCAAGTCCTGTTATTCTGCTTAAGGCAGGTGCTGTGCAATCTATCTGGGAAAATCCATTATTTTTACTGGGAAGAGTTAGTAATTATCTTGCAGTCCATTGTGCTGAAGCTTATGCTGCGGGTGCATCGTTTGCAAACTGGTTTGTTAAGCCTCTGGATAAATGGTGGAAGTGGAGGGGGTGTGCAAAAATCTATAGATTTGTACTTGAAAATAGCGAGCTGTATGAAGCAGAGTCAGAGGTATATGGTTCTGTCGGTGTATTGTATCTTTATGGAGAAGGTATGAGAAACAACAGTGATTCATATCTAGGCATGGGTCAGCTACTTGCTGAATCAAACATCCCATATAAGGTGATATTTGACGGTGATGGAATATATCTTGAAGAGACTCTCACGCTTGATAAATTAAACAAATACGAGCTGGTGATTGTTCCTAATGTCGTAGATATCACAAGTTTTCAGGAAATGCTTCTGAAGCAGTATGTTCAGAATGGTGGCATTGCAGTTGTCAATGACCCTGAAGAACTTGATCTTGATGCTATTGAGGGTGAGCAATCCTATGGTGATGGAAAATTCTATGTGATGCTTGAGGACAAAGGATATGAGTATTTCCACAGCTACAATGACAAATATCGACAGGATGTCATTGAGGTTATCGACCTATATATTGACCAGATGATTACAATTAAAAATGGTAATCGAAAGATTGTTGCTTATCCATATTATCAACCGGATGAAGAACGTGTAGTTATCCATATGGTGAACTATGATCATCGCTTTATATTTGATTTTATAAGACCAAAGATATTTATTAAAATTGAGATTCAAAAACCAGGATTTAACGTTAGTAGTGTGAAAGTTTTGTCACCTGATTTCTTAAATAAAATAGAGCTAGAATTTGATATTATTGAAAATACCTTATCATTTACTGTACCTCTGTTACGTATTTACGATGTTGTGATTGTTGAATGATTAGGAAATATTCTAAAGATATACTAACGGCATAACAGCTTGATTATCGCTGTTAAAAAAGGCTCCAAACCAGGATGCTGATCTCTTAGGTTTATGAGAAACTCCAAAATTGGTAATAAAAAGCCAAATTTTGTTATATGAATTGTCAATGGCTCTGAAAGGTCGCTTTCAGCACCCATGGAGTTTTTTACTTTCACTTTTACATCATATATACCAGGTTCACGCCATGAATTTGAAGCAGTGCAGGTTTCTCCTAATCTATAAGAACCAAGCCACCCACTATTTGAACCATCACCCCAGTCAAAGAAAAACTCCAAAGGAGGATCGGTATCAAAATCAGTTCTTACCATGAAAAGACAATCGTCTGGTAATTTTGCACATTCTGGTCCAATGAAGGAGTCAAATGTAGGGTCCATTCTAATGTACAAACCTTTCCTATAATTAATGTCATCAAACCAAATGTTTGGATCAAAAGTAGGAAAATGACCATAATAATTATACCAGGTATCAGGAAGTTCAAGACCATCTGGTCCATCCCAACCATAATTTATATGAACATTAAAGGCTGGTGGACTACCAGTATATTCATAACCATCAATAATCATTGCATGTGCAAAGGTCTCTTGAGTTGTCTTATTATGGCCTACTGTATAAAACATAATAGGGCGACCATGGTCTATTTCATTTACGATTTCTGATTCTTTTAAATCTATATCCCATTCAGTAAAGGCATTAATTGATGGAAAGTGATCAATTAATTCATTTATAAGATTAGGAACTGCTGTTGTATTATCAATTGTCAAGTATCCACCAGTACCAAAATCCTTCTGAATCACAATTGCTGTGTCGTAAAGTAATCGAGAAACATTTTCTTTCTCTGATTCAGATGATGTGCTGTTTAATTTGTTTGACATATTGAACCAGTAATAATCTATTTCATCAAGATCGCTTTCAATATGCCGAGGATCAATGGTGAGATTTGTACAATCATATTCAACATAACCCTGAGATTGAAGATTATAATAATCAGAATAATAATTTATTATTTGGCCAATTGCAACAGACCAGCAACCTAACCTGCACCGAGAAGTATGACTACTGTTTGTATAAGGACAAAGTCTTTTATAATGGCCATGTTGCCCCCACTCTGCATCGATGAAGTAGGAGCCAGGTATATAATCACTTGATTTTTGATTTTTTGATTTTTCATAAACTATTTGTGAACCGATACTTGGAAGGGCACTTGTTATCATAAGCATACAAATAATAAAAATTAAAATTTTCTTATTCATATTCTATTCCTCCCTTAAAGCTATATTATTATAATAAAAAAAGAAAGGAGATTTGGACTACTATAGTCCAAGTAAGTAGTATCGCAGCAGTGGGAATATATTTGGGTACCGCTCAAAGAATCTCAGTATTATTGAATGAAATACTGCCCTTCCTCTTGGTATTGTGATTTCAAATGTACTCTCATCGCCTTGAAGTCCTTTTTCGTCCTCGGCAGAAGCTGTAATTGTATAAGTTCCATCTTCTTCGTAGGTATGACATACTTCTACTGGTGTGCATGGTTCGCTAAGTGCTGTCTCATCTGAACTTCCATCTCCCCAGTCTATGTAGTATAGGACCTGGTCTCCGTTTGGATCATCAGAGTGAAACGTCCAGCATAATTCCACACCGGCTTTACCTGAGTCTGGACCATCGATATCTGGTGCTGTTGGTGCCTCATTTGGTACTTCTTCTGTAGTGAAACTCCAAATCGGACCATTTGTTGTTAAACCCTGACTGTCCTCTGCAGTTATCTGCCAGAAGTATGTTGTACCCAATTCCATTGTACCAGGGTCATATGCCTCCTGAGTTATTCCTTCTTCAACCAGTGGTGGTGGGCTGCTCGTGCCAAAGTATACATCATATGTTAATGTATCACCAGAGTTTGGGTCGCTTCCGGTCCAAGTAAGTATCTCATCAATTGATACATCAGTTGCTCCATCTTCTGGATTAGGCGCAGTTGGCGCAAATGGAGGTGCGTTTTCCTCAGTTGTAAAGCTCCAGATAGGTCCTGTTGCTGAAAAGTCGAAGATGTCCCAGGCAACAATCTGCCAGTAATATGTTGTATCAAATTCAAGTATTCCCGGATCATATGATTCTTGAGTTATACCTTCTTCAACCAGTGGTGGAGGACTGCTCGTGCCAAAGTATACATCATAATTTACATCATCCCCATCGGGATCTCCTCCTGTCCAGCCTAAAACTGCAATTATATCGACTTCGGTTGCACCATCTGCTGGACTTGGGTCGCTTGGTTCGTAAGGAGCATCATTGGTTCTTGTTGTAAAGCTCCAGATAGGACCTTCAGTTGAAAAGCCAATCTCATCATATGCTACGATCTGCCAATAATAAGTGGTACCAAAATCAAGACTATCAGGGTCATAAGAGGTACCTGTTTGATTTTCTGAGACAAGAACGTCTGGTGTGGAGTCACCTTCCTCAAGAAATACATTATAGGTTACATTATCATCATTAGGATCTCCTCCAGTCCAGCTTAGATTTGTCAAGGGTGAAACATCTGTTGCCCCATCACTTGGGTCAGGATTGCTTGGTTCATATGGTGCAATGTTTTCAGGAATGTACATCCATGCTGTATAAACAAACTCACCTGAAGTGTAACCTGAGTATTCATGCACAAGGTCTGAATCATTTGCGATATCTACTGAATGAGGTGAACTACGGCTTTTAGCAGAAGTTACATTTGCAGTATAAGTGGAATCATTATACCATCCTTTCCATCCACCTTGACCATGCATTGAACTACCATCCTCATATGAATCAAAGTCCTCTGACCAGACAGTACCAACTCCAATCTTGGAAAGACTTATGTCATCATAATAGACCGTAGATGCTGAGTTTGCAAAAAGATCAACTGCGGCAATATTCAGAATACCGCCTTCACCACCAGTGGGTTCTGCAGTCCAGTTCTTCTCATGCAGAAGATCACCGTCATAATATATCTCCATCCAGTCAGTGTCAAGGTCGATGTTGACTTTTATCTCAACCCATTGATCTGTAATAAGAGGTAAGGTTGCGTCATCAAATTCACTTTCAACAATACCAAGCTCACTGTCAAATCTCATTTGAACAGCCCATATGTCATCTGTTCCTGCATCAGAGTAATTACTCAACATGATGAAATACGTCTCACCTTCAAAAAGAGGTTGAACCAACGGTTCATCAGATACAATTAAATCAGGATCTGAAGTGTTTTCTGCACCAATGCTTGGGATAATACTAGCTCCAACAAACAATACTATTACTACAGATACAATTCCTTTTCTATATAATCTATCTTCCATTGTTTTTCCTCCCTTGTGGTTATAATTTTTCCAAAATTAATATATTTTAATATAATATAAATTTTTGCTTAACAATGGTTAATTTTAATAACTGTAAAAAATAATAAAATTTAAAGTAGAAATTTCAAAATTCAAATAAAAAGAAAAGAAAAAAAAGAGGTGGATTTAGACTATTGAAATCCTAATAATTGTTGTAGTATTGGGAACGCATTTGGAAAACGTTCAAATAGCAAATCTAGCAGGTTAAAGTTATAATTGACAGGTTTGTTTCTTGGAATTGTCACCTCAAGGGTTGCCACACCACTTTCTGCACCAAGAATGTCTCTAGCTTTTGCCTCAATTGTAAATGTCTTTTCTTTTGAATAGGTATGATCAATTACAAAATCCTCTCCTGAAGGATGTGGACCATCCCAATTCTCAACATATCCATCGTCCCATAGTATGTAGTAATAAACATCCTCAACGTCTTGGTCTACTGAATTGAACGTGTAAGTGTATGGAGTGTTTATTATACCACTGGTTGGACCGTCAATTGTTGGTGTACCTGGAGGGTTATTTATATATTCGATTACTACTGCAGAATAAACAACGGAATAGTTATAATCGGGTCCGTAGGTGGGCAACCACCATTCAACCTCAGGGTAATTTGAACAAGGAGTGCCAATTTCTACCCTGTAAATATCCTGCGACACGTATTGCGTATCATTATGATT
This sequence comes from uncultured Thermoplasmatales archaeon, assembly GCA_964533085.1. Taxonomy (GTDB): domain Archaea; phylum Thermoplasmatota; class E2; order DHVEG-1; family DHVEG-1; genus SG8-52-3. The sequence goes on from CAZHIY010000043.1 coordinate 9,956, forward strand.
ATCATCGCTGGGGTTATTTTTATTCAAGTAGGGGTCACTAATTGCTATTTTTAAGTCGGCCAAATTTACACCTGTAATAGTGACAGAGTGACTTCCCACAGTCACACAATCTCCAGAGCTATCATTGATAAAATTGATTACTAAAACAACAGCTCTTCCTTTTTTAGTCTCATCTACAATGAAATCAAAGGTCGGAACGGTATAAAAATTTACATTAAGCTTGTCTTCAAGACTTACATTAGCAAACCATTCATCAATTGTATCTATCCAAACATTATTATCCAGATAAACGGTACTTGTGATATTCAAGGCATTTGCCATTTTTTCAATCGCGAGAGGTGCATTACTTGATGCATGATCATCTCCTGCCCCATAATCTCCTACAAGCGGGTAAATATCTTCCCCATCGCCTGGAGAGCCATTTGGATCACTGTATCTTGAGTCAAACCACCAGAAGCAATTCATTGTTGAAACCGCACTAGAAAATATCCATATTTCAATATCATCACCAGAAGGATTTGAGTCAAGAGCACAGTCTGGGCCAGGTGCGATAATTGCAGGTTCATTAGGGTCTACTAAACCTCCGAAATTAATAATCTGTACATCATCCCCTGTCGCAGTTGAATCTGCAACTCCATTTCCTCCATCTATTATACCTTTCCATTGGCCTTGTGTTTGGTCAAAATCAGGCATACCACTAGGTGCATAGTTTGGATATGATTCTACCCAAAACCAGGCTCTATCTATTGGAACCTCTTTATATGTACTTTTTTCAGCAAGACCAGTCGATATGGGTATAACGGTAGCTATCAACAGCGTACAAACAAAAATACCTACAAATTTCTTATTCATGTTTTTTTACTCCCTCAATACTAAAATTTTTTTCAAGGTTATAATATATTATTAGAATTTAAATATATCCTTACCAATTGTTAATTAAAATAATTATAAATAATAACTAAAATTAAATAAAACATTTTTAAATATTTTTTTAGAAGTAGCATTTATATATCAATCTCAACATAATAATTATGCAATAATCGGGGGAAAAGAATTATGAAAAGTAAAATAAGTGAGAAAATAAGGCTGGTAAGTACCATATGTATTTGTGTTTTATTTATAGCAATAGTTTTTACTAGTGCAATAGGGCAATCTTTCCCAAATAAAGATGATTTAGAAGATAAGCAAGTAAATGAAAATCGTCAAACAATAAATCCAATCCCTTTAGCTTTGCCAGGATTTTTTTATAAGATATTTAACAATGATTGGAACTATTGGTCAAATTCACCAAATATGTATTCAATTTCCATGGGTAATGTTGGAATAGGAACAACAAATCCTGCAGAAAAACTAGAAGTTTCTGGTACAATTAAAATGACAGGATTCAACATGCCAACTGGAGCAGGTAATGGGTACGTTCTAACTTCTGATGGTACAGGAAGAGGTTCCTGGCAATATTTAAGCTCGTCTGATGGCTATTCACTTGATGCAGCAGATGGTGACCCCCAAAATGTTGTATTTGTTGATGAAGAGGGAACTGTTACAATCAATACAATGGGAACCTTTTTGAGGGGATTAGAAGACGGAAGTAAAAATCCTGCAAATGTAAATATCGAAACAGAAGGATCTTCCACAACCACAATTGGTACAGACTCATCGACTTCTGTAGGTAATAATATGGGAGTAGGCGTAGGTAACAATCTAGATGTTACAGTTGGAGGAGATACAACAATAAACTCTGGAAAATCCTATACTATAACATCAGGTGCTGGTATTACACTTGTTGGTTCTGTTACAATTGATGGAAAATTGACTGCGCTAGGGGGAGTAGATCCACCATATATCTCTTTTAGTAAGGAAACCCATGAAAGTATCAGAGAATATGCAAAAAATGTAGAGGACCATGAGGAGGTAATGCAGTTCTGGAATGGTGACTTTCATAGAATGGAAGTATATGTTATAATTGAAGATGTATTTTATACAATTACAGGAGAGCTCGTTGAGGAATAAATACATAATTCTCCTTAATTTTCGATTCTAAAAATAAAGAGTAAAAAAACCTATAACAAGTTACTTAAACTGCCAAAGTATGATATATTTTGGTCTGGAACCAAATTATACATTTATTAAAACAGGATTATATCGGAATTTATAATTCCTCTTGGAATAATTGTATATCGATAAAATCCCTTACTCCAGATCTAATTATTTATTATTAGCAGGTTTTAATTTCAAAAAATAAAAAATGAGAGAAAGTATTTTTTATTTAGATATTTCACAAATACCTGAAATAAGATTCTGAATACTTTCTTCCTCTTTTTTAATTTTATTTATATTTTTCAAAAGTCTTTTTTGTAAAACCAAATCTCCTTTTTCAACAGCCTCTTTGTAGATATCTT
>CAZHIY010000044.1:0-12097 GCA_964533085.1 uncultured Thermoplasmatales archaeon
AATTCGACAAGTTGTTCAATTGTCAATTTATATCACCCACTTGCCGAACTACTGGGATTATTTTACATTTTGCAAGGATTATAATTATTTATTTGGATAAGTCTTTTAAAAAAATATTATTTTTTACATTTGTTAAAATTAACTATCGTTAAGGAAATATTTAAATTGGATTATTTTATTACAGTTCTATATTCCAAATAATTCTTTGGGGGAGGAAAGGAAAGGATACGAAAAATTTATTCCATATAAGTAGAGGTTAGCGGAACTAAGATTCAAATATTTTTTAGACTTAGTTCAATTTTGTATGGAATTATTTCTAAAAAATATAAAGAATTATCTATGATTTTTGACGAGCGGGGCGGAATAAAATCCTACCTCGCAGGGTAAAATAAGTTAAGAAATGGTGTTAAAAATATGAATAAGAAAATGTTTGGTATTTTTGTATTTACGCTATTGTTGATCGCTACTGGTGTGACAGTAGCTGGGACCTTGAAACAAAATATTGATACTGAAAATGAATATAAAGAAGGTGAAGTAGGTGCTTCAGGTTGGGGATGGTATAATCCTGCAGGAGCCTGGATGAGGAGCGATAAAGGACTTATTGGTGTTATTAGCTATGTAGGATGGGGAAAGTATGCCATGTCCTATGAATATTTCCATGATCCAACATGGCCTCTCCCTTATTATGGTACTTTATTTCCAACAACTGTAGGAGTAACAGATGGTAGGGGAGAATTTACCATGACGGGTAAAAATACATATAAGTTTAGTTTGCTTGCTATTGGTTATGATGAAGATTATGTCACCACTTACTATTCTGTATATAGTGGAACTTCAACACTTACAAGTGACAATGACATGAATTCTGTATTTTATATAGCATTCTATACTCCAGATCAAGACCCGTTTAGTGAGTATGAAGAACCGCTCTATTGTTTTGGACCACATGAATTTTCATATGAACGAATCCCAATAGTTGCGCCCTGTGGCTCTTAGAAAATTGAAAACAACTATTATTTAATGAATGGGAGTAGGCAGAAAATTAAAATAAATTTCAAAAGAATTGCTAATATTTGTAGTATCTTACTGAGTAATATTTGTAACCTCCCTAATTACAAAAAAATACCTTCCTACTCTTCTTTTTTTCTTTATAAACAATAAGAAAATAATTAGTGTGTCTAAGGAAAATCCCAGTTGTTTTTTTCTGAGATTTTATCAAAAAAGTTATACCAAAATGCAAATCTATAAACCAAAGTAAGTAAGATAAAAAAGAAAAAATAGCTATTTACTTCAAATTGTCCCCAGTATTCACCAGTTGGAGTTATTGCTAGAGGTGTTATTAGAATAATTCTAGCATCAAGAGATAACTTAATAAAATGATAAAAAAATATAAACCATTGTGGAGGTGTATCTGCAGGGAGTTCATCCAACTCGTTAGAAACATCTGTTTTAATATTTGCTAATGTTTCATTTGTGTTATTTTCTAATGTTAATTGAATCGCAGAAATTGAGGGCATTAAAAGAAGTAAAATTGATACGGAAAAAATACCTAAAACAATCTTTGTTTTCATCTTCCTGCAGCTCCATTTTGAATGTTAATGATTATCACGCATAATGCATATGTTAAATCATATATAAAAATTCCCCTTTGAAAGAAATTTAATTAATTCTGCTTTTTTTTTAATAAAATTAGAACATTTTTAAAAGTAATAGTTTATCCAACATATAAAAAGGTCAATCTTTATGCATGGTGTAAAACGACTTCTATGGTGGCTTCTTGCAGGTTCTGCAGGTGGTTTTAATAGAGGTAGGATCCTTGAGGAGTTATTCAAGCAACCGCATAATGCAAATGACCTATCAAAAGTACTATCCCTTGATTATAAGACTATTAGACATCACTTAAGTGTTTTACAAAAAAATAATTTAATAATATTTACTGGAAGTGGTTATGGTCAGATGTATTTTCCGTCTGACCTTTTAGAAAATAATGTAGATATTTTTAAAGAGATTTGGGGTAGAATTGGGAAAATTAAAAAATAGAATGAAAAACTGGTAGGTAATATTGATGAATAAAGATAAGCCCAAGATGGATCCGAAGGCAAAGGCTATTGCGATTTTATTCTTACTTTTAGTTGTTGGTGTAATAATAGGTATCATTGTATCTGTTATTGGTCTTAGAATAATTGACAGGCAAATTGCAGAGAGGCTAAAAGATATTGTAGATAATTCAAACCCTTGGGTTGTACAACAAATCCAGCAGAACTGGAATAGGTTTGCTGAGATGTATACAATGGTGACAATAGTAATATGTATGAATCTAACACTTTTAGGTGGTCTTCTAAAAACTTATGTTAAAAGCTTTAAAGAGACCTCTTCAACATTCATAATGGGACTTGTCCTATTTTTGGGTGTCTTATTAGTTCAATCACTACTTTCTCTTCCAATTATTCAGCATTCTGTCGGCCAAACAATTTCAGATATCGGGCTGTTCAATGTTCTTCCTAACCTATTTGAGACCCTGGCACTAATAATCCTGTTTTACCTAAGTTCTGAATGAAAATTGGGTCTAATTTGGGTCTTTTTTGGTAAGCTTTCTGGTAAATTCATATATAATTTTGAGAGGTAAATCTACATTCAAGGTGATAGAAAAATGAAAAAAATATATGTATTTGTCGTAGCAGGAATTTTGCTAGGACTAATTCCTGCAATAGCAGCAGCAGATCCCATCAGTGAAGCTGATGAAAATGAAGCAGTTTGGGAAGAAGTAAGTGAAGAGCTAGAATATGAAAAAGAAACCTTGAATGCAGATAATAGATTGATAGATAGTGCTAAAATTAAAAGTAAAGCTAGATTAAGGCTTTGGGGAAAAGCACCAATTAACGAGGAATGTCCTAAAAAATATGTAAAGATTAGAGGTGTTTGGGGACTGTCTGGTGATAACGAATCAGATGGATATTTCGGTGCAAGAATTGAGAGACATGGTAGATTTGGAGTACTAAAAGGTCTTTACAACAAAACTGACAATGAGACCTTTGGAAAGGTCTTTGGAATTATGAAGAATGGCTACTTCAACGGACGAGTAGTTAGTCCTTCTGGAGAAAGTTGTAAGATAACTGGTCTTTATCATGTTGATAAAGAAAACAATATTCTAAAAATGCGTTGGATGACACGTCTCAACAGTGGTTGGGCAATAGGTAAGATAATTCATCCTGAATAAGGATAAAACCTTCTTCTTTCTTTTTTTAATTTATTAATACTTTTTTTGTAATAATTATTATCTTTATATGAAACATTTAAATATACTATCTCCAATGTATTATTGAGGGAGGTAGTTAAACCTGCACAAACAGTGTGGCATGTTAAGCAAAACTCTTGCAACCGGAGTTATCATTTTATTTGTTACTGTTTCTTTAAATCCAGGTATTTTAGCAGATGATATAGAAAAAGATAATAGGTCAAGGGCTGAATATAAAGAAATTGTTACCCATGTATTTGGTATGTGGGTATCACTTGAATGGATAATCAAAAGAGGGAAATACCGTGGTGAGGCAAATTTGACAAATAATGATGATGGGATATTCAAATTAACTGGTTTTGGATGGAAAAATGGAAAAATTGTATATTTTGAAGAATTTGCAACTTATGTTTATGCTTATCGATTCATTGGTCATTATTCTCAATCTGGATTTGGCATTCCAATTGTGCAGGGTAATGCCCTTGGAAATATTGAATGGTATCATGAACCTTGAAAAATAGGAGGAAAAAATATGAAAAAATATGTGTTAATATCCGCTGGGATAGTCTTTCTTCTTATATGTACAAGTTTTGTGTCATCATCAAACAATTTTTTTAAAAATAAGCCTGTTATTTATCAAAATGGTATATTATCCTGCATCCATTTGGGATATGTACTTGGTTCAGGAAGCAATTGCTGGCTCTATGAATTCCCCTTGAGTAATCCAGGTAACTTGACATGTGTTTGTGAAGAAGGTAGTTCTTTTACATATGGTGGAGCAATCACAAAGGATAATCTAATCTATACAACTGAATATGGTACAGGTATTATGTGGATGATAGACCCAGAATCCTGTGGATGGTATGCAATTGGAGGTGGAGGTGCTTCTTATTCTGCTCTTTCATTTGACCCAATTTCTGAATATTTATATTCTACAGACGGTGCGCATCTCTATAAAATTGATATAGAAAATGGTGAACAAGAATATGTTGGTCCTTTCATTAGTGTACAATATATGATGGGTTTGGCTTTTAATACAGAGGGAACACTATATGGTTGGGATAGTTTAAATGATATGCTTTGGGCCATCGATACTGAAACAGCTGAAGTAACACAGATTGGTTCTTTAGGTATTGATATTGCATATAATACAGATGGAGATTTTTGCAAAGAGGATAATATTTTGTACATTACTATTCCTGGTCCACCTCCAAATTATAGAGACCAATTATATGAATGTGATACAGAAACTGGAGAATGTAGCCATATTGGTCAATTTCCAGAGGATTTTGATGTATCAATATTTGTAATCCCATGGATAAATCATCCTCCCTGTAAACCTCATAATCCAAGACCTATGAATGGGACTACTGGTGTTGCCAGTGGACCGTGGTTTACTTGGGAGGGTTGTGATGATCCCGATGGTGATACTGTAATATATGATATTTATTTTGGTACCACAAATCCTCCTCCAAAGGTTATCTCAAATGGTACTACTCCAAAATATGATCCTCCTGGACCTTTAGAGCCTAACACCACAATTTATTGGAAAATTGTATGTAGAGATGAACATGGTGCATCAGCTGAAGGCCCAATATGGCATTTTACTGTTCCATCAAACTATCCACCATATCCAGCAAAAAATCCAATACCACCTGATGGAGCGGAAAACGTGCCTGTAAATGCAAGTATATCCTGGACTGGATGGGATCCCAATGGATGGGATGAGTTGAAATATGATGTATATTTTGGTTTATACTCACCACCCACACAACAAACCTATAAGCAAACCAACCCGTCTTATGATCCATATGGCAATGGTGATATGCAAATGTTTGAGACATATTATTGGAAGATTGTCACCTGGGATAAAGAAGGGGAATCTAGTGAAAGTCCGATATGGACTTTTGCGACAGGAGATAATTGTTGCCCACCGGCTCCAGAAATTTATGGTCCTTCTTGTGGGAGACCAGGGATCACTTATTATTATAATTTTACTATAGATGATGAATGGAATTATTCTTTGATATTATTGATAAACTGGGGCGATGGTACAGATTGGAAAGGACCTATTGAACCTGGTGATACTGTAACTGTTAGTCATTGCTGGGATAAAAAGGGGACATATATTATCCATGCAAGAACCGAAGACGTATTATATGGTGAGTTTAGCGACTGGGGGGAACTTGAAGTAACAATTCCAAGAATACAAATTACTACTTATTCATTATTATATTTGATTTTAGAAAGATATCCATTATTGGAGGTATTCTTACGAATAATGTATCAATAAAGATAGTAATAGCTGTTGGAATTACATCCCTATTTTTAGGTTTAGCAACGATACCATTAACTCAGGGCATATTAACCAATGAATCTGATTTTCCGGTATCAAATAAAAAGACCTTGTATGTAGGTGGCTCAGGACCAGAGAACTACACAACAATTCAGAGTGCAATTGATGATGCAGTTGATGGAGATTCAGTCTTTGTTTATGATGATAGCTCACCTTATAATGAGAATCTATATGTGAACAAATCAATTAATCTAATTGGTGAAAACAGAGATACAACTGAAATTTTTGGAGTGGAGAATTGGAGTATCATTTTAATTACTGCAGAAAATGTGAAAATGAGTGGGTTTAGCATCCTAAATAGTGGAGAAATGATGCTTACTGCAGGAATAGATATCCGCTCAAACTACACCCTAATTGAAAATAACTACATTTCAACCAGCAAATATTCTGGAATGTGTGTATGGAGTTCTAACAATACAATAAAGAATAATATAATTGATTCAAATTTCTTCTGTGGTATTTTTTTATTATATGGTGATAGTAATACATTAGAAGGAAACGTTTTATCAAATAATAGTATCGGAATAGGAGCAATAGATAGTAGTGACAATACAATAAATGATAATGAGATCTTAGGAAATGCGTATGGATTATTGTTTAATGGATCCTGCAACAACATAATTTCATCTAACCTTATTATTGGAGCCTTCCTAAATGGTATTCTATTTTACCATTCAGATAGCAATACTATCATGGGTAACGAAATTAAGAGTTCTAATTGTGGTATCGAGCTTCAATCTTCTAGAAAAAATACAATTCAACAAAATAACTTTTTAAGAAACAATCGTAATGCATATTTTGAAAACTGTAGGAATAAATGGAAGAACAATTATTGGAATAGACCAAGGTTACTTCCAAAAATAATTAGAGGAGCATTAACTATTCCTATGCCTTGGCCTTTTCAGGACATTGTACTCCGTTGTTTAAATTTTGATTTGCGTCCAGCACTAAAACCTTATAATATTGAAGGGCGAGATTATAATGAAATCTAAAATGCTCAAAAATGGTTTTGTGTTAGTTGTTATTTTTTTATTATTTGGTATTTGTTTCATTTCCCCTATAAGTGGAATTGGTGTAGAAAAGAATTCTAATCATCCAATATATGATGGTATCACTTATTATGTTGGTGGTACGGGAGAAGGAAACTATACCAAGATACAGGATGCAATTGATAATGCATCTGATGGTGATACTGTTTTTGTATATACTGGGACCTATTTTGAGAATATATTACTATGGAAATCGATTTCTTTAGTTGGCGAAAACAGAAAAGATACAATTATTTTTCCGAGGGATGTTGAACTGAATGAAAATTCTACAATTTACATTTCAGTTGATAATTGTAGCATCAATGGATTTACAATAAATAATAACAATTTTCAAATTGATGTTATTGGTATTTTTTTACATTCATCAGGAAATATGATTTTTAATAATTATATTCTTAGGTTTGAATATGGAATTTTTATGGAAGAAGAAAATGATGAAATAATTTTCACTAGTAACAATATTACAAATAATGAAATTTCTAATTGTACATACGGTATTTATCTACGTGCTAATGCTATGCATAATATAATCAATAAAAACTATATAATTGATAATATGGAGGGAATTAATCTTTATTATTGTGTAAATAACAGTATAAAAAATAATTATGTTCACTCAAATACATTTTATGGAATTTATATAAATATCAATTCGGACGGTAACATTGTCTCTAGAAATATTTGCTCAGAAAACAGATATGGAATTCGCTTTAAAGCAGTTAGTTATAATGAGATCTTTCTAAATCGACTTGAAAAAAATGAACTAGGTCTGTATTCCTGTTGTGGTTCTTCTGAAAACATTATATATTTTAATACACTGATTTATAATGAAAAAAACGCAAGTGATAGTTTTTATAATTTTTGGGACAATGGGATATTTGGTAATTATTGGGATGATTACAACGGGACAGATAGTGATGGTGATGGAATTGGGGATACACCCTATTTTATACCTGATGGTCCCAATGTGGATAGGTATCCATTAATGGAGCCGATTGACAACGGTCCACCAGAGGGACCAACAATAGATGGCCCGCCAAGTGGAAAAGCAGGTGAAAAGTATTGCTTGACAGTCCATGCTACAGATCCTGATTTAGATGATATCTTTTATCTTGTGGATTGGGGAGATGGAACAACAAGTGGCTGGCTTGGACCACATTACCCTTGTGAACCTGTGTATGTATGTCATGAATATAGAAGGGGAAATTACGGTATTCGTGCTAAAGTAAAAGACATATATGGTTTTGAAAGTGATTGGTCAGATCTTTTACAGGTGGAAATACCTAGATCCAGAGTAGTATATCATCCTTTCCTTCTAAGGGTTTTTGAACTCTTTCCAATACTTGAAAGACTGCTTAACTTATTAAGATAAAATTTATCTACTAAAAGATGTTACCCCTGTAATTAAGGGGTCTAGTTTGGAAGTAAAAATGATTTTTTAGGATAATCCTACTTTTTCATACTTTTCTTCCTCCCTCAGCTAGATCCCTTTTCAATTCATCTTTTAATATTTTTAACATATATTCAGATTAAATACTACTATAGGAAATATTTAAATTGAAACATTTTATTATAAATTTGGTAATTTATTATTTTAAGGGAGGTAAACAAGATGAGAATAAAAGTGGGAATATTTGTTATGATGCTATTGGTTGCAACTACCTTACCTGTTGTTGGAACAATGAATACATCAGATGACAATACTTATTATCAAAACATTGGTGATAGAGGTGGAGTGTTTAGACAGCTACCTTCTCTACCAGGCAATCCCATGCCATATGGTTTGTTAAGTGACATACAGATGGGATGGCAGGTCTATGAAGATTTCGGGGATGTTATTAATCCAATATGTCATATCCATTGGTGGGGCCAGGCTGTTAAATGGATGAACGATACCTGGTATCCGGGTGATCCTGAAGGTATGGTTTTTGACATTTTTTTCTTTGCTGATGATAATGGAGAACCAGGTATGGAGATTTATTCATTTACCGATGTTACGCCGTTAATCGTTAGGACAGGTATTATGTATGATTATCCAGATGAGTGGCCAGATGGTCCCTTTGAATTATATTATTTTGAGGCAGACCTCAATCTTTGTTTTGAACTTAGTAGCGGTTGGGTATCTATAATTAAAACATTTAGTCCCAGCGACTCTATGTTCGGGTGGCAGGAATCTAAAGATGGAAATGATGAGCTGTATCAAAATGAAATAGAGCGCACTATGGATGTTTCCTTTATATTAGCTGAAAGCGGAGACCCTGAACTTGAAATAGAAATAAATGGCGGACTTGGTGTCACTGTTATGGTTACCAATATTGGAAATGATACATTAACCAACATTCCTATTGATATTATGGTATACGGTGGAATATTTGGTAAAATAAATAAACAGGTTAGAGAGACAATTAATCATGATCCTGGTGATACTGTTTCTGTAGGTTCTGGACTATTTCTTGGTCTTGGAAAAATAATAATTGGTATTTTTGCAGATGACGTAGTTGAATATAAAAGTGGATTTCAATTGGTAATCTTTACCTTAGTAAAATAAACATTAATCCCTTTTTTTCTTTTTATTTGTTGAAATGAATTCATTTTCTCAACTTTTGTTATTTTACAATCGTCGTGATTAACTATTGTTAAGGAAATATTTAAATTGAATTATTTTATTATATACTTGTAAACCTATGATTTTGAGGGAGGATTAACATGAAAAATAAAATAATAAGTATATTTGTTTTTACGCTATTGACCACTAGTTTTATAGGAATAACAATAAGTGCTAAAGAGGAATCATTTACTAGTGAAATAATTGAATCAATTGTTTTTTCAGAGCCCTATATACTAGTAGAAGGCGATTACATAACTCTTAATTTTGAAGAAGCAACCTCTCAATTAATGCAACCTGGAATGCCTATTTTACCAATTTACTGCAAGATATATAAATTTCCGTTTGGAACAAAGATTAAGGAAGTTGTTTGCAGTCCTTCAGAGATTACTCAAAAAATTATTTCAGCAGAGATTCAACCTTCACCAGAACCTATCTTAATTGGTAATTTAAATTCTGAAGAGTTTGTTGATGATTTTGAATTTAAAGATGTTTCAGTTTATAATAGCGATGAATTCTTCCCTAATAAATGGTATGATTATAGTATCGGTTGTGGGCTTGATGGTACGAATCGGGTTCTTTTTTTAAGGATTCAATTCTACCCTGCAATATATTCTCCAGGTAGAAATCTTATAAAATATGCAAATTCTATTGAAATTTCAGTAGAATATAGTAATCCAGCACAACCAGTTGCCTTTCCAGATGATTATGACATGGTAATTATTGCCCCGTCTGAGTTTTCTGAAAAATTACAACCACTTGTTGATTACAGAAACGATTGTGGCATAGAAACTATTCATGTAACTCTTGATGAAATATACAATGGTGAATATTTTCCAGTGGATGGACGAGACAACGCAGAGAAGGTAAAGTATTTCATAAAAGATGCTATTGAAAATTGGAATATCACATATGTGCTACTTGCGGGTGGCATAAATAAAGTACCTACAAGACCTTCCTATGTCCAAGATGGGAAAGAAATTAATTTCATAAGTGATCTGTATTTTGCTGATATATATGAATCAAATGGGGACTTTTGTAGTTGGGACTCAAATGAAAATGATTTTTTTGGAGAATATGGATATGAGGGAAGAATCGACGAGGTGGATCTTTATCCTGATGTATGTCTCGGCAGGCTTAACTTTAGAAATATTGATGAAATTGATAGTGTAATAAACAAGATTATTACCTATGAATCTACTGGTGCAGTTCTGCAGGATTGGTTCTCAGATTTCGTAGTAATAGGTGGTGATACTTTTGAAGATGGCGAAAATGTCCTTGAAGGTGAGTACCTCAATACAAATGCAATTGGCCTTATGGATGGTTTCAATCCTGAGTATGTCTGGGCATCCACTGGAAAATTGAAATATGCAGTAAATATCGATTCAGCAATTGAAAATGCATCAGGTTTTCTATATATGACCGGACATGGGACACATGATAATTGGGTGACCCATCCACATATGGATTTTGATACATGGTGGCCTCTTACCAATTACTTTTTTTTCAGGGTTGAACTATTAAAAAACGGGGAGTTTCTTCCTGTCGTTGTCATTGGGGGATGTTCTAACTGCCAATTTACTGGAAATGCCTGTTTTGGATGGTCATTTTTAAAGAATCCTGATGGTGGAGGAATTGCTTCCTATGGGTATTCGGCATTGGGCTGGGGTTACCCTGGTTATGGTTGCACTTCGGGCCTTACTGGTGGAATGGAGATGAGTGCTTTCAAGGCGTATGGAACATTTGAGGCGAAATCAACAGGGGACCTGTGGGTAAAGGCAATTAATAATTATTTAAACGAGTTCGGAGTTTATTTTGCACACGGCTATAAATGCGTTGAGGAATGGCAGCCTTTCAATGATCCTTCCTTGCGCATCAGAAAGGTATCAGATCTTCCAAATATTCCTGACACTCCAGATGGCCCTACAGTAGGGGGAGTAGATCTTGAGTACACATATACTACCATGTCTACTGACCCTAATGGCGGATACATAAAGTACGGCTTTGACTGGGGTGATGGTACGATTGGTTGGACTGATTGGTATTCCTCAGGACAGACAGGATCACTTTCTCATAAGTGGGAAATTCCTGGTGAATATAAGGTAAAAGTGAAAGCAAGAGATCAATTTGGACTGGATAGTGATTGGTCAGAACCACTTTCTGTAGAAATTGTATCTGAGGCGCCTTTCTTTGATATAATAAATGTGAAGGGCGGTCTTGGTTCTGTTAGTGCCACGATCAAAAACATTGGCATGCTTGAAGCATATGATGTGAACTGTAACATATCTGTTACTGGAGGACTTTTTGGATTCATTGACAAGTTTTCAGAGGAAACTTATGATACTCTTTCAGTTGATGAGGAAGTAATGGTTACAGTAGAAGGCATATTCGGGCTTGGAAAGATAGATGTAATTATCTCTGCAAGTTCTTCATCTGCAAACACAACTACAGAATCATTGCAAGGTTTTGCATTGGGGCCTTTTGTTATTGTGAAACAATAAACCTCTTTTCTTTTTTTCATTTTGACATTTTAACAGGATAGCTTTTTATAACATTGATACAAGAATCCAAATGTAAATATAATGGAAAAAATGAGGTGAGAAAGGAATGGAAAAAACTTATGAAGAAATGTATAGATATATAGATAAAATTACTAAAAATAAAAAATATTCGAATCAGGGCTATAAACGTGCAACAACGAAATTAAATAAAATATTGAGCAAAAACTAGAAAATATTAAATTTTTGGTGAAAATAATTGATTAATGAAATCTCCACTGAAGAAAAAAATGATGCACTTAAAAGAATGAATAAAATTCTTGAAGAGTTTGAAATTACTTTAAAGAGAGCAGA
>CAZHIY010000045.1:0-12062 GCA_964533085.1 uncultured Thermoplasmatales archaeon
CTCCCATATTGAACCATCATATCGCCAGATTTCACCTCCAATATCAGGTGACTGCCAGGTTCCAATATATAATTTACTATTGAACTCTTTCATAGCTCCAATGACATAGTTACGGTTATCATTAAAACCCGGTTGAAAATCAGATTCACCAGATACATTTCTACCAACGAGATCTGTCCATGTTTTTGTAGTGTAATTATATTTCCATAGTTCACATCCATCACTCGAATTAGCTCCAATATTAAACACATCTCTAATCTTTAAATTAACATGTTTCCTGTGTATCAAACCAAGAAGCAATTCCCCTATTAACTCATATCCATCAATACCTAAAGGATATACCTGTAAATCTTCAGCAAAATATGTAAGATTATCTTGTATATCATTTTCTTCAGGATTCACTGAAACAATCAGGTTATAAAATTTTTTCTTAGTAAAGACTTCAATTGATGAATTAACTGTTACATTTGAACCATTTACATCAACTAATAAATCACCATTCTCAAGATTGCTGGTATTCGTCAATGTACCATTTACAAACAATAAATGATTCGGGCTAATTTTAAGTTTATTATTGATAGTAATATAATAATCAGGCACAATATCAGTGGTAAAACAGCAAATATCTGTCACATTCGCAGTAACAAAACTACTGTTATCAATATCATAGGCTTTAATCTGATCATTAATCTCAATATCTTCAATATCCTTATAAGTATCATCAGCCATTGTAATACTTGTTTCAGCAAGAAAACCATTGCACCCTAAATAATCTTTAAGATTCGCCTTTAGTTTAGTTTTATTTAAATTCCATGTACCAATATAAAGCTCATCTTTATAAACTTCAATCCCTCGTGTTGCAATGTTATTAGGATCATCAAAACCTTTAAGATGCAGGTTTTTCCAGAAAGAAGGTGAAGAGAACTCAAATTCGTAACTATTTTCTAAAAAGCTGTCATCATTACATTTAAGAACATTATCATTTGGATCTCTGAATGCTACATATACTCTATAAGTACCATTTCCATAACGCAGTTTAGAAGTATTCACATGACCATTAAAAATCGTATCAAGTGCTAAATAACCACCAGTATTGACAGTTCTTGGAGTATTTTCATTTATTGTATCATCAACAACAATCCATTTATCCAATAAATCACTATAATACTGCACCTGCATCAACAAAAAACCAGAAATATTGGTAGAACCATTATTATCAATCTTTGTTTCACAGCCAGTATAAAACGAAAACACATTGCTCGTAACAGTGTTTTCTCCATCACTAACATTCACCTTCCAGTACCACCACTGACCATTCACAGAAGCATTTGAAAACGTCTGATGATATGTACCATTACTTACACTGTTATTGGTTCCAAAACTTTGCCAACTACCACTACTATTACTCAACCAAGTGATATTCATAGTGTCTCCCTCCAAATCAGAAACAGTAATGTTTAACACTGGAGCAATAGTAATACCATTACTACCACTTGATGGATATGGATTAGAAATCACAGGAGTAGGATTATAAGTAACTCTTACATCAACCTTGGAACAATACAATGTATATGATGGTTGAACTGATGCTTCAACTTCAACTATTAAATTATCAATATCATTCCAAATCCAAGGATCAGGAGCATTAGGCTTATTTGTAATATCATACCAACTGCTCCAATTACCCGTAGTTGTTGGACTGAAAACATCAAGACCATCAACTGCTTTTAGAATAATAGCAGGAGGAAACATACCACCACCAGAACGTTTACCAAAAGCTCGGATTTCAACCTTTGATATAGCGCCCTTATCAGCAGTAGATTCTAAATTAATATCTAATTTTTCCATATCAAGATCAATCGTTGTTGATGCATAATTAGAAGTATTCCCATCAACTATATATGCAGGATTTACAGCCCAAGCAAGCATAGTATCATAGTCATTGAAATAATATATTACTTCAGAAGCATCATGCCAGAACAATTCAGTAAATTTCTCCTGACCAACATCCAATGTTCCAATCTTTATACAAAGAGTCACCGGTGCATTGTATTGACCAGTTCTTGATTTAATCTGAACCTTGTAGTTCAGATTTTCACACCATCTCAGATACAATGATTTAGATTCATTGACACCTCTGTCTTCCTTAATATAGAAACTTGGGATATCTAGGTTTGTATAGGTTTCATATAAACCTGAATCATTGAGATAATATGATGTTCCATCAATATCAATGTAATCATTTTCTTCAGTCATATCAATCTGAATATCTTTGATTTCCCATGCAAAACCAAGAACATAAGGAATATCTTGATTGTCAATATTCTTGATATATGGGATAATAGTTAACTCATTATCATCAATACCCAGATGATATCTGATTGCAAGTCGGAAATCATAGCCAGCATAGTTAAGGTTCTTCCATAACGTAACATTCACAAATGTTACATTGTCACTTTCTATTTCTTTGTTGAAACCCGAAAGTTCATCTGTTCTATAAATTAGGTTCCATTCATTATTATTGTAATATCCAAGCATTAATACATTCTTTGACCAGTACTCATCATAATGATTTGTTATTTGTATACCACTACTTGTGTTGAAATAATAGTTATCATATTTATTCCAAATATTGAGAACTTTTTTATCATCTAATAGTTCATAACCAATAGATTGAGATGAAGATGAACTATCTGATTCCACTTCTCCTGGTGGATCAGTAAGATTAATTGTTTCATTAGATCCATACTGATCCTTGATTGTACAGACCAAGATATCTGCTTGAGCTGATACATTAAAACTATGCTGAGAAGACATATTTGTATTGTTGGCATTGTCAATCGACCAAATTGTATAATTATATTGCCCAGTTTGCCATGTGTTATTAAATAAATATTCATATATACTACCATTGGTATTGTTCATTGTAAAGTTTCCATAAGTATTGTCTGGATACGTAATATTAATCTTGACAAGGTTTACTCCACTCTGGTTATCAAATACGCTTGGGGTAAATGTAACATCAAAACCAAATCCAAGATCTTCTGGTTCACTGCTGGTTGAAATTATCTCTGGGGATATTGAATCAGTTTCATCTGCCTTTAAATTGTTTGATACTAAGTTAACAGTAGTCGTTAATAAAAGCGTCATTATTATTATAACATATAATTTTTTTTTCACTTTCTTTCCTCCCTACAATGTGAAATTATATGTTTATTTTAACTAATAAACCTTATGATTTATAAAACGACATTTGCCGAACTAAAAAATAATTTAGTAATATTTTTTCTGATTTGAATTTTAAATCTAATTTTCATAAGGTAATCAATACATTTGGAATTTATACCTACAATTGAATAAAAAATATTTACTAAACTTTTTGTTTCTTATGATATACCAATTTACATCATTTTTTAGAGGTTTTTCCCTAGGGAAAAAAATGATAATGTGTATACCATTCAGGAAAAGCACTTTATTTGCGTTTTTTCAGTTTGATATTATGTTTTTTGATGAATTCCCGGATTGCTTGCCTCAACAAATCAGAGTGGTTATATCTTGACTATCGATTATGTCATAATCTTTATCATCCACCTTTACAGATAATACTTTTGTCAGATATTCCACCTCCTTTTCAATTCTTTACGAACCATGTTATACCTTATTTGATCAACTTTACCCATCCCTTTATTGTCTTGGATCCCTTGCTGTATCACCTCCCTTACTTCCTGTGTTAGATGGATTCCTTGCTTCCCTTGAAGTTCTTTCTTATCATGTGCATTATCGTCCAAGTTATCTGAACAATATTGTACTTGTCCCTGTACATTCTTGGACACCCATCTAGTATTTTTTATTTTATTTATTATATTTTTATCTAATGTAATAATAGGTGCAGTACCCTTTTTAATTGAAAACGATAGCAAACCTGCCTGTTGGAACAGACTTAGATAGGTTTTAAGACATCTCCTGTTGATTCCAAAAAGTGATAAAACTTTATGATTTAACTTAAAAGTTGAATGCATCCCAATATCAGACAGGTGAAGCAGACACATTCCAAGGCAAACACAAGTACTTTTTGATAATCCGCAACCTTTTGGTAAAGCATTTTGAAATATGTCAGTAAACTCAAAGGAATGCCCCTTATAGTAATTCCTAATTATTATTTCCCCTCCTTCTCATTTTTTTTCTCCATTTCTTTCAATATTTTTTCGGTAAAACATAGCGCTTCATCAAGGTTAAATCCAGTTTCAAGTAAGAATTTCGAAGCCCGAGGATATTTTTTTATGAAATCCTCATACATCCTAGGATTCCTCCTCAAGTTCTTTTTCATGTGTTAAAAGTGGTTTGTTGATCTCTCTCTTTAAAAAACCATAAAGTTTACCATGTTTTTTTACAACTGCAACTCGAAAGGATTTCAGAATTTCTTCTTCTACTCGTATTACAGCTGATCCTTTTATTATTATCATAAGCTATATAAAGTATAGTCTATTATGTATATAAAGAATAACTAAGTTTTACTTAATAAACTTTGAAAAAAATTTAGTTAGTTATTTGTATGATTGGTAAGGTGGAAAATGGAATCATTAAGAGACTCAATCAAGCAAGTTTTAGCTAAAAAAGAAAACCTGACTTTTGGTGATTTAAGATTCATACTTTTAAAAGGAAGTATTTTTAAGAAAAAAAGGAAGCGGCATAAAGAGATTGAAAAAATTTTTTCCGAGGAACCTTACTTTCAAAAAAATACTCATAGTGATGCGAATTTAGCAAGTATGCTGAAGAAGATGATTGAAAATGACGAAATTATTAAAACAAGGGATAAAAAATACAAATTACCAAAAATAAAAGTTCAAGAGGTTATTGGATTAAGAGATATATCTAATCTTAAATCATACCCTATTAATCAAATATATTCATATACACCATTTTCCCATTATACTGAGTTAAATAGTAATACTAGAGTTTATGGTATTAATGAAAAATTTTTACAGCATGCAGAACAAGTAGGATTAAGGGTAAGAATTATAAAAAATATAAATAAAATTGAAGAGATTACCAGAGAATTAAATAAGTTGAAATTCAGTGTTGAAATTAGATATAAAGCCAAACTTCTAGTAGACATTTGTAAAAAATCAAAAAACAAAGAAATCATTAAATTTATTAAGAATTATAATAATTTGTTGGATTTAATTAGTTCGATTCTTTTTGTAGGTAAAAAAGTTGAATATTTAAAAGATGAATTAGAAAATATATCGAGTAAAACAAAAACTCAATTATCACCTACAGATTTTAAACAATTGTTAGAGATCGTGAAAAAGGTTGGTAGAGCAAATTTGGATTTATATGGTTTTGATGAAATAGAATCTCTGGTTTCAATAGTAGTTAATAAACCTAGAACTGGAGACTGGATTGATGAAGATTTTGATGATACCGATCTAAACTATTTTTTATATATTAACACTTTGGTTAAAAAAGTATAAAATCTATAATAAGAATTTTAAATTTACTTTTTTGTTTGGTTTGCTTTTTCAAGTTTTTCAAGTCTAAGCTCAAGAATTTGTGCTTTCATATCCATAATTGTCTCTTGCATTTCCTTAATCTGTTTATCTTTTTCATCAAGACGTTTATTTGTTTCTGTTGATGTATCAGATTCAAAGATTAATAAACAATTGGAATGTGTATCATATTCATCTTTTAACTTAGACTCCATAAGTTTATTATCAAATTTATAAGCATTATCAAGTAAACTTGAATGTCCACCCATAAAGTTAATAAATTCCTCGTTTGCTCTATCAAACATTAATTGAGTGAACCAGAAACGCCTTAAACTATGCACATTGTACAGATATCTAGGATATTGCAATTTTGGATTGTTATCTTTTTTATTGTAAGGATCACCAGCTTTTTCAAGTAAACCTTCCCACATTTTCCGAGCTGTAACATAATCA
This sequence comes from uncultured Thermoplasmatales archaeon, assembly GCA_964533085.1. Lineage (GTDB taxonomy): Archaea > Thermoplasmatota > E2 > DHVEG-1 > DHVEG-1 > SG8-52-3. The sequence continues at coordinate 5,943 of CAZHIY010000045.1, forward strand.
AAAGGAAAAATTCTTTTATCCAAAGAAATAATATCATCTTTTGAAAGTTCCCTCCCATCTTTAGAAATAATCCAATTGTTATAGACAATACCATTTGATTCAGCTATTTTCTTCTTGGTGATCTCATAACCTCTCTTTTTTAACTGCTTTCTTACAAATACACTTGTTTTATATCGTCTTTGAAGCATCCTTTTTCTTTCAGGTATCCAAAGATTTAAAAGATCTTTTGATTCTGTAGTAAAAAAAGTAAACCTTGGAATCTCATTTTTTGCTTTATCTGTCAATGATACTTTCCTTTCCTTTAAATCAATATCATCAAAAGAAAGATTTAACGCTTCATCAATTCTAAGACCAGTTGATGCTAAAAATGAAAATAAGGATCTTGATTTTATACCAGATGCATAACTTAAAATTTTTTTTAGATCATTTGCTGTTGGAGTTTCTTTCTTTGTAATTGGTCTACTTCCACCTCTTTTTAGATTGTTTCTAATTTGTAGTTCTTCCCATGTTAATTCTGGAATATCGATTTTGTTTCTTGTTAAGAATTTTTTTAAAATTGATAACATTGTTTTCTGTGTTTTCTTAGGTTTATCTTCAATTTTTTTCGCATATTCAAATAAAAGATCCTGAATTTCTTCTACCGATTGTTTTATTAATTCATCTGGTTCTTTACCCATTCTTTCAAAAAATGCTTTTAGATACACTCTTACAGTATCCCTGGAATTAATTGATTTATAATACTTCACAATATAAGATTCTACTATTTTTGGATGCCAATTATGAGCCCTCATTTATAAATTCACCAATGCTGTAATGCATCCAAAGTTAAAATAATTTATGATTGCTTTACCTTCCCAAATTCCTTTTTTCGTTCTTTTGATGTTAAACCTGTGGCTTCGAGAAGGAAATCATTCCATTTTTTTATGATACTTGGGTCAGCATATACTTTTTTAGGTGGTTCAATTTCAACAGCAAGTATATTTTTATCCTGTTTCATATCAATCTTTCCAATACCTTCGACCTCAAATTCTAATCCTTGGAATATGTTTCCTTTTGTCCCAAAATATCTCTCAATTAAAGAATTAATATCTGCATTATGACCCTTTTTAATCCTATATTCTCTCATTTACAATCCCAGGTAGACATCTAAATTTCAAATATTAAATTTTGGTTTTTCTATAATTCAAAAGCTTTTTCAACTGCTTCTTCAGCAGAATTTACGATATAATAATGGGATTCAATATCCTGCATTAAATTTACATTTATTATTTGATCAACACATCCTCCTGTTCCTTTTATAAGGATAAGAGGTTTCTCAGAAATCATACAAAATGATATTTCATTTAGTGTTCCCCATCTACCCCCAATAGCAATAACAGCATCACCTGAATTTGCCACCAAATAATTTCTTATATTTCCAATATTTGTTGGTATTGCAATATCAATACATTCGTTTGCCTCTTTTTTTGTATAAGGTAATATTCCTACAGTTGTGCCATTTTCTTGTTTTGCACCTCTACATGCTGCTTTCATCACACCACCTAGTCCTCCGCAAACAAGAACACCACCTTTTCTAGCAATAAGTCTACCAACTTGCTCAGCTACTTCTAATGCATGGTTTGATAAATTATTATCATCAACGTCACTTCCACAAATAGATATTACCTTTTTCATTGAAAGGGCTTAATTATAATTTGTTTTTAATCATTTCTCCCAAAAATATTATAAATACCCCATCCTTACACTACAATTCTCACATCTGGTGTATAATCTATGGCAAAGAAAAATACCAAGACAAATCCTAATCTTACTGCATTAATTCATGAGCTGAAGAAACAGGCAAATGAAAATGATGCACCAATCTGGAAAGATATAGCGTTGAGACTAGAGAAACCTTCTCAGAACTGGTCAGAGGTTAATCTTGATAGAATCAATAAATATACAGGTGAAAAAGAAATAGCTCTTATACCAGGCAAGGTATTATCCAATGGAAATCTGACTAAAAAAGTTTCAATTGCTGCTTGGTCATTCTCTGAGAAATCTCAAGAAAAAATTAAAAATGCCGGTGGCAAATATATGACAATTCAAGAACTTATTAAAAGCAATCCAAAAGGTAAAGATATTAGGATATTGGGTTAATTATGATAACTATTATTGATGCAAGCGGAGCAATACTTGGTAGACTTAGTACATATACTGCTAAACGTTTACTAAAAGGAGAAGAGATTGCGGTAGTCAATTCTGAAAAAGCAATTATTTCTGGTAATAAATCTTCAATTAAAAATCATTATAAACAAAAAAGAGAAGTCGGTACATATCGTAAGGGACCATTTTATCCTAGGATGCCGGATATGATTGTAAAAAGAACCATTCGAGGTATGATTCCTTATCAAACTCCGCATGGTAGAACTGCATTTAAAAGGTTGAAATGCTATATAGGTGTGCCCAAGGACTTTGAAGGAAAAAAATTTGAAAGTATTAAAGCTGCTGAAAAACAACCTATTGATTATTTAACAATTAAAGAATTATCAAAATCATTAGGAGCTAAGGTTTAATGGCTAAAAAGGTAATAAATACATCTGGTAAAAGAAAAACTGCTGTTGCACGAGCAACTGTTCAAAAAGGAAGTGGGCTTGTAAGAATTAATAGTAAACCTGTTGAGCTTTATGAACCTGAAATTGCTCGATGGAAAATATATGAGCCAATAAATATTGCACGTGATCATGTAAGTAAAGTAAACATTGATGTCAGTATTCAGGGTGGCGGGTTTATGAGCCAAGCAAATGCAGCTAGAACTGCTATTGCTAAAGGCCTTGTTGAATTTACTGGTGACCCGAGTTTGAAAATTGCTTTTTTAGACCATGATAGAAGTTTACTTGTAAGTGATTCTAGAAGAAAAGAATCGAAAAAGCCTCTTGGACGTGGTGCAAGAAAAAAGAGGCAGAAGTCATATAGGTAAATAAATAACAAACTGCGAAATCATTAAATATTCCGGTTGTATTCTACTTTTTGATAATCATGGATCCAATTGAGGAATTTTTAAAAAATAAAGGGAAGGTAACTCAAAGGAACTATAGATGGGTTTTAAAACAATACTTTCAAGATATTAGTCAAGAACCAGAGGGTTATTTTCAATGCAATAGGGATTTCAAAGAGGACATTCAAAACTGGTGGAATCTTCATAAATGTGAAGTCCCGAAGACCAGGAATACAAAACTTGCGATACTTCGAGGGTTTTTTGAGGAATACCCAAAGATAATTAGCGAGTTGCCACCGAAGTATTTTAAGAAACTAAGGAAACAACAAAAAGGATCTAAAAAAGCCACAACAGACCATATCCTAAAAAAAGATGAATTCAAAAGAATATTATCGCATGGAACCGTCAAAGACCGTGCTTTTTTTCTTTTCTTAATAAGTTCAGGTTGCCGAGTTGGTGAAGTCTTACAGTTAAAGCTTACAGATGGGTTTCTTAAACGATTGGAGAACAATCCACCACAAATAGAGATATCTGGGAAATTCACCAAAACTGGAAATCCGAGAACTGTTTTTATTACACCTGAAACAAAAGAATACCTTCTTGAATGGCTGAAGAACAGAAAGGATTATATTAAATCAGCAGTTAAAAAATGCAATAAAGAAAAGGGGGGAATATGTTCAAAAGATCCAAATGATGACAGGATTTTTCCTTTCAGTTATGATGTTGCTTGGACTTCCTGGAATAGGTTAGTTAAAAAAACAGGTCTTGCTGAAAGAGATGAAACAACCAATAATTACAAACTGCATATTCATTGCCTTAGAAAATTCTTTTTAAGCCAGTTGAAGCTTGAAATACCTGAAGTAGTTGCGGAAATACTTGCAGGTCATGAAGGATATTTACAGGGAACCTATGATAAATACTCATTGGAAACACAAGCAGGATTATACAAGAAAGGAATGAAACAACTCACAATATTTGATACGACCTCAAGAGAACTTGAAGAGACAAACGAAGTAGTAGACAAGCTTCATAAACAACTGGAAAATGAAAGAAAAGATAAAGAAGAAATGCAGGTTATGATGCAAGAGATGAAAGCACAGATTCTAGAGCTTAGACTTGAGAAACTTGAAAAAATAAATGATACAAAAGAGTAAAATATTTTTATTTAAAGATTATCAATTGCATACTCGTAAAATAATTCATAATCAGTTTTATCCTTAGAATCAGGATAGACGTCCCGCAGAAAATTTATAGTTTTGTCTCTCAAATTTTTATCTAATTGTTCATAAAACATATGAAAAAATGGTTTTTGAATTAAATTTATGAAGAGATAGTCAAATCTAAAAATAAACCTAAAAATATTTCTATAATACAAAATATCAAATATACTTGTCAATGTAATATCAATATCATTTTTTTCAACATTTTCAAGAATTGATTTTATCCTTGAAAGATCAGATTTGTCTTTTATTTTTCTGAAAAGTTGTTCTTCATAATCTATAGGTATTTTAAAATGTATATTTGGATCATTAAGATTGCTGAGATCAAGAAAAAAACCTGTATTACTAATTTCTCTTGGATAGATATGTATACACCAATCCAAAATATGATCCACCTGTTTCTTCTGTGTTTCATTTAATTTTTTAGTTATACGTTCTATTACTGATTTATCATCCAAATTCAAACCTTTATTATCTTCATTTCTATATTTATTAGAGTGATCAATTATTTTTTCCTTTAAATCATCGATTTTTTCTGGTTGATAACCAATTGCTTCTCTGAATTTAACAATGAAATCCTTATGTTGTTTATTAATTTCCAATATATATTTGCCAATATCGCCTTCATTTACTCTCAGTGATTTCAAGATATCAGCTTGTTTTTCTAAAAAATTATCCTTTTTTTCTTGATTAAAAAATGATAATCTGACCTTTACACTTTTCCATATCATATATTTAATTCCTAAGGGTATGTCTTCGTTAATAAAGGATTTCCACTTGTCTGAGAATTCTCTTAATAAAAATATTTTTTTAATCATTTTAATCAAATAGAGGCTGCTTAATCCGTTTACTAATGATTCATGAAAATAATTCATCTCAGGATAACCTAACCAATTATCTTTTATCCCGAAAACTGTTGACTCTAAAAATGGGAATAATCCTTCTTTTTCTAAATCCATAATCTTTTTTTGAATCAAAGAACTAGACGCAAAATCAAGAAAAATTGGATATATAGAATATTTTTTATTATCATCTTTTTTAACAACTCCTTTCTTTATAAGCCCACCTAATATTTTATATTGATATCCTCTATGAGTATTATCTTCATTATAAGACCTTTGTTTTGGATTTCTTATCTTTGTTTCTTTACAGATTTCACTAAGAGATTTTTTAATAAAAGTGGGAGATCCCTTATCAATAGTTATCAAAGAAGTAAGAGTTTTCCGTTCATTTTCAGAAAGCTCAATATTAAAAAAATCAATTTTCTTCATATAACCTCCAAACTTGTTCACTAAATTGTTCACTAACAGTGAACAAAAATGTATACGTTGTCCTCTATTTAAACTTAATAATGAAACTTATTAATAATAATTCAAAAGGTAATGTCTCTAGACAACAGGGGATCAAACTCATTGAAATCTATAAACAAAAATATTGTTTACACCGTACTATTGTTATTCTTCTTATAAAGTATAAATTTTTTTTTCTAAAAACCAGAAGGTGAAGAAATTATGTTAGAGAAATTTTTAAGGAAATATCCGAAAACCAAACATTTTCTTGAAACAACAGGGATGACTTTGGATCAAGCATTAATTTTCACAGAAATTGAAATAAAAAAACTTGAGCGGAATATAGCTGAAAAGCACATTTCTATGGATAAAAAAAATTCTGATTAAATCGTCCGAATTTCAAACGGATCTAATTCGATTACAACCGTTTGTTCTTAATAATTTCGATAAAAAAATAAGAGGGTAGATAATTGTGGTATTTTATCGTTTAAAAGGGATTTATATTGATGATATAGATGTTTTCAATACCTTAGTTGAATATGGTTTTTTTTCTTCAGGAGAGCGTAAAAAGGAATTGGCTATTAATGCGAAAGTTATTATGCGAATTTTTTCTGAAATTAAACATTGGAAGGCA
>CAZHIY010000046.1:0-10555 GCA_964533085.1 uncultured Thermoplasmatales archaeon
CCAATAGACTTTTGTTAACTAAACTTATTGTCAACTATTGGGGGTTCACTCCAAACTAATAACTATAATTCCATGATTAAACAAAGAATTCATTTGAACAGATTTAAAAAGATCTTGTGAGTTAATAATTATAGATATGATTGTTACTATAAAAGTAAAAAGAAATGCTGTGTCCAATAAATTATATGATGGATGGTATACAAAATTTAAGGTGAAATGCTTAAATTTAATCCTTTATCGCGAGAATGCTTTAAAAAAAGAAAAAAAAGATTTGAACCAATTTTAGTTCAAATGATTCATATTAAAGATTTTAGATATTCACTGCAAATTCCATTACCTTGCTTAATATTGGAAATGACTTGAATATCTGCTCCAATAGGCTTTCAAGAAATCTTATCAATAATATGTTATTTGATTGTCTATTTCTAGGTGTAGTTATTTTGATCTGATGCTCAGTCCAGCCGCTTTCGGCATTATTGATATCTTTAGCTTTGGCTCTTATTGTATAGGTTCCTTCTACATCCCATGTATGATTCTCATTGTATGCTGAAGAACTGCTTGGGAAATACGCGGTCCAACCTGTTATTGCGCCATCTCCCCATTCTATATAATAAGAAATAATATCAAGATCTGGGTCCACAGAATGAAACTGGAATGTTGCTGGTTGTCTTTCTTTTCCAGTAGATGGCCCATCTATTGTTGGATCATATGGTGGTAGATTTTCTGGGGGGGTAAGAGCTGATTTAATTATCCAATCACCCCATGAGTCGCCTTCATCATATTCCTCAAAATCTTCCTCATATATATTTTCATAATCTTTATCAATAACAATCTTATCAACAGACCAACCTTGACTAACTGAATCTGCTCCAGTAACATATTGAAATCCGATCAATATAGATTTTCCAAACCAGTTGTTCAGTTCAAAGAAGGTTTGTTCCCATTGTCCTACTTTCCCTTGTACATCCCACAAAGTTGTCCAACTGGAACCACCATTATCTGATACCTTTACATAACCTCTGTCTGAACCACCTTGTATCTCATACTTATGCACAAACCGCAATCTTGCATTGCTGGCCCCTCCAAGGTTAACTGAATCTGTAATTCCCCAGTTATCCAAATTGCTACCTTTTTCAGAAAATGCATAATGTGCTTGTGGATTAAGAGTCCCATAATAAGGGTCAGTTGAAACACGCTCTGAACTTATGCTTGCACTTCCTGCCATTGGCACTAAAGCAGTAGCAATTACTAGCGTACAGATTACAATGCCTATTATTTTCTTTCTCAAGTAATTTACCTCCCAAATTTAAATAACTATTAAATATCTAATATAACTACTATATATAATTCTTTCCAATATAAATCTTTAAATTAAAATATTTTTAATAATCTATTTAATATTTTTTAAATAAAGATGTTGAGATAAGATACCTATAATATTTTTAAAGTAGGCAGTTTCACAGAAATCTTCTTAGCCGCACGAACCTTAGAATTATAAATCCTTTTGCTGTCTCTTCAATCGATTCTAACCCTTGAGCTTTGACATTAACTGTTACAGTTATCAATCCAAATCCGAATAGACGTTCGCTTACCTTCTCAATTGACCCTACTCCAATGGATCTAAAAGTGTTCTTTTAATCAGCCCTCGTCTGTTTACTGTGATATTCCAGGTTATGTTAGAAACATCTACATCTCCAGTGTTTTCTATGTTTACCTTTACAGAACGACCAAGACCACGTCTTATTGTTACCTTGAGTCCAGGCGCTGTAGGTTCTTCTTCCTTTACATATATTGATACAAATACACTTCCACTTCCCCCATTTGAGGATATATCTATATTTCCACCATAATATCCAGACATAGCTATTGTATTGACAACACTAACTGTTATGATATCATGCTCTCCTTCTGAAGAACCACTTGTTGGAGCAACCTCAATCCAATCCAAGCTCTCAGATATTGTGTAGGATAATGTTTGCTCGCCACCATTCCAAATTTCAAAATTATCACTATCTGTCCAACCTTGATTATGTTCACCAAAGTCGATATTATAAGGAGAATAGGCTAAATCGGGATCACCATAAAAATCAGTAATAATTGCTGCTGTATCATATCCTTGATGGACCTTCTGAGTAATATTTTCCAAAGCAGTATATTCTGCAAGATTGACCCCACATTGAGGACAATCACCGGTTCTTCCCCATACATATGCATCATAGGTGATGATTAATGGTTCGTCATCTTCGACAGGCTCAGATATATTCCACCAAATAGTGCTCCCATCTTCTGATACATAAGATGGATCAATATTTGATACGTTTGCATAGTAAGTAACCTCTGGTAAATAATCAACGATTTTTACATCAGTTAAATTATATACACCATAATAAAAAAGCTCGATTTTGAATGTAACTATTTCAGTTACGTATTGGAAGGTTTCATTAACCCATTCCTCAGTTTCAGGGTCTTTTACTTTTTTTATAAAAGAAGGGTCAGGTGGAACACCATTAACTGTAGAATAAGCGTCTCCATAAAGATCCCAGTCGCAGCCTGTTTCAAAAGCAAAAACCTCTACATAGTTTTCATGTTCACCATATTCGCCTACATTAGCTTTAAATTCTATTGAAACACATTCTTCATCATAGAGAATTATGCCATAATCATCACTTAAATTCCAAAATATTTGGCTACCATTGATAAAGCTTTCATTATAGAAAAAACTCCCTTCGAAAGTAAGCCCATAGGGTAAATCATCTATTATCTGAATATCCACTGCTGAACAACCAAAAAGACAGTTCTTATGATATGTTATTGTTATGTTAAAGAGTACTGTTTCAGACAGCTCTGCATCGTAATAATCTACCCATCCCTCAATATCAGAATCCCATACCTTTTTTGTAACATTAATAGGATGGATAGGACATAAATCGCCTTCAACAACATTTACAAATTCATATTTTTCATAGGTTTCGTCTATTGCACCTAGTACTGTAAAAGAAGGAAAGATCATAATAATTGTCAATACAACACTAATTCCAATTCTTCTGTTCATGTTCTAATATCTCCCATCAATACTATATTTATCGACTAAGATATTTATAAACATCGTAGTATATATAAATTACTATTTATGTATTATAATTTGTCGATTTATAAAAAAAATCTCATTTAAATACTTCCACCGAGCAATATAGCTGTTCCAACACAGATGAATGCAGTGATTATACCAACAAACAACATTTGAATTCCATATCTTATCATGCTTTCATCACTTATTTTTGCTAGATACACACCTAACAATGACAAAACTAAAAGGGTTATTGTTATACTTGAAACAAAAGCTATTTCAGATGATATAATATCAAAATTTACCATGAAAAACGGAGAAATAACAAGCATTGCAGCAATAGCAGGAGATACACCATCAACAAAAGCAGCAAAAATTGTAGCAAATCTATGTGATTTACCATGCAAGCCATCTTTCATATCTTTAAGCATTGCTCGTTCAAGACCTTTGAGCTTTTTAGTCCGCTCTGCCTTTTCAGTCATATATGCCCCACTAATACCTGATGCACCCATTGCAATAGAACCTGCTAGCCCTGCACTAATAATTGTTATTGGTTGTAAAACACCAGAGACATAAGCTCCAATAACAACACCTAGCATTGTAAGAGCACCATCAAAGGCGTTCATAACAAAATATCTGCGGGTAATTGGTGCCATACCTGATATTTTAGAATATTGTTTCCATCTTTTTATCGTCCTTTTGATCTTTTTTCTCGGCATACTTATTTCACTTCAAACTCTAGTTTTACATAATGGATTAGAATTAAAAGTTTTTGAATATTTTTTTTTCAAATAATGGTGCTTTAGTAATTAGCTTAATCCCAAAAATTTAAATTTAAATATTTTATATATACTTAAATAATTTTAATATTTGTCGGAGTATAAAATTATGAATAAGAAAATATTAGGTATTTTTGTATGCATGATATTGATAATTACTGCTGTTTTACCTGTTACAGGTTCACTTAATAAATTAAAATCTGAAGATTTTGTGGAAAACATAAGTAATATTCTTGATGAGTATCCTCTTCCACCGCCATTATCAGTTGATATGGTGCTTGAGGAATCTATTTGCCGAAGGATGTCAGTAAGATCATTTACCGGAGAATCAGTTTCTGATGATGAATTATCTACAATTTTATGGGCAGCTTATGGTATAACAGACGATGGTAATCGCTCGGTTTTCAATCCATATGGAGCTTATTCTTCTATAATTTATGTTATTAGGAGTGATGCACACTTATAAATATGTTCCTGAGAATCATTCTCTTTCATTATTTAAAAGTGGTAACTATCTACATCTCGGTCAATATACATCCCCTATAAAATTTGGTCTAGTATGGGATATGAATGCTGAATCAGATGAACTTATTGGAATGGCAGATATAGGAATGATATGCCAGAACATATATTTTGATACCAATGCTCTTGATTTAGGAATTGTTACGACTGGAATGTATGTCGAGGATCTCTATGAACTTGGGATTCCTTCGAATGATAAACCAGAAATTATCATGCCGCTAGGGCACCCTTCGTCACCTTATGATTTTACATATGACCCTCTTCCAGAGTCAAACTTACCACAGGCTCAGGATAATACTTTAAGCCTTGCAGAAGCAATTAATAATCGACATATCGTAAATAGTTGGGATAACATGCCTTTATCACTTTTGGAAGAATCTCAATTAATATGGAGCTCATATGGATATTCATACTTATATGATAACTTGAATAATAAAAGACATAGAACTCTTCCTAGTGCAATAGGTATATATCCTTTCAAGATTTTTGCAGCAAACCACAGTGGGGTGTATCAATATTCACCAAATACTCATTCTATTACTGAAACCGTTCAAGGAGATCAAAGAGATGAGATTAATAACTGTATTGACCCTAATGATATCTTATTAACCTCTGCATCTTGGATTATAGTTCCATTTCTTGATACCAATCTTGGAGGCTCTCAATATCAGAGATTTTGGTATTATGAGAATGGTGCAATTATAAATAATGTTCTTCTGGAGACGGCTGCATTAAATCTTAGTGCCAATGTAATATATGATATTACTGATGAAGCTGGCCTGCGTTCTGCTTTGGGTATATCTTCGCAACCAAATCTTCAACCATTATCTGTCATTCCAGTCGGAAATCCATTTACTACACCTAATAGCCCACCTGAAATGCCAGACATTGATGGTCAAACCAGTGGATCAGCAGGAACAGCATACACTTTTACATTTAATTCAGTTGATCTAGATGGTGATGATGTCTATTATTACATAATATGGGACGATGGCTATATTGAGAATTGGGATGGTCCTCATCCTTCTGGAGAAGATTTTGATATCGATCACACCTATTCAAAAGAAGGAACTTATACAATTGAAGCAAAAGCAAAAGACATCAATGGTGCTGAAAGCGACTGGGGAACATTGGAGGTTACCATGCCAAGGAACAAAGTAGCCTTTAATTCTTTGTTTTTGTGGTTTTTAGAACGAATTCCACTGCTGGAACGACTGCTTAATCTTTTAAATATTTACTAATCGAATTTATCCAACGCATCAATCAACTGATGTTTTGCTTTTTCTATAGTCCCGAGTAACATTATGATTTCATCATGTGTTATATCTGGCTTAGCTTCATAGAACCACTGACCTTCTTCTTCCCTTATTTCAAATATTTTCATTTTCTGCCTCCTTTTTATTTATAAAAACATCTCATCTATGATTTCAAGTCTATAATCAATATGCCTAATTTAAGTCTGTTTTTTTAACTCTTGGGTAAACAAATATCTATTTTAAGGCTTAAAACCCCTTATTTTTGCTCATTTTATCGATACATTTATATAGTATTAATGACAAATATTAACACGCCTAGAAGAATTGATGGAGATATCTGATATCTATCATTGGTTTATGGGGAGGCGTGTTGGAGGTAATACCGAAAACAAAACCACCTCTATTTCTAGGCAAATTATTTTTTTTATTCAAGGCTTTAATAAAACGTAGGATTACAATAATGTTGAATTAAAAGAAATTAGCTTTTTTATGAGATGCTTCTATTAAGGTTATTGTAATCTTTATATATCCTTTATCTGATTATTATATTGGAGGGAGGTAAGAAATAATGGACAAACAAAGTGGTTTGTTGAATAAAACACTGGTAATTGTAGTATTTATTCTATTTATTGGAGTTGGTGTTTTTCCAAATATTAGTGGATATGAAAAAAAATCAAACATTCAACTTATAAAAGAAACCCCCACCTATTTTCCATTGGATGATGATTTTATAAATGCTTATTGGAAATTTGATGAATGCTCTGGAAATACTGTGGGGGATTCATCAGGTCATAATTATGATGGGACACGGCATGGCGCTACATGGACGAGTGATGGATATGTAGGTTGTGTTCTAGATTTTGATGGAGTGGATGATTATGTTAATTTAACTTCTCACGTGAGAGAAATAGCAGTAAATAAAACTGATGATTATATTATTTCATTATATTTTAAATCAGCATCAAACGATTATGGTATTATATTAAGTTATACAGGTTTAAAAAATGTTCCAGAGTTCCGTATTGAGTTACAACCTAATGGTTCTCTGTTATTTAAAATATGGAGTGTCATGTGTGGACTTGTGTTATTTTCTAATGAATCTTATAATGATGGCTCATGGCATAAAGTTGATATCTTTTTTAACGGAATAACTACAGATCCAACAGTAGATATTTATATTGATGATAATTTAGATTCAACTTTAACTTATTGGTTATGTGACATTGAAAATATTGATTTTAAGGCTGTAGCAATAGGTAAGAGAGCATCTGATGATTCAGGATTTTTCGATGGAATTATTGATGAATTTAAATTTATAAAATATGAAGGGGGAAATAAACAGGTACCTCCTCTTCTTATCTGTGGACCAACTCAGGGTCATCCTGGTTGGGAATATGAATATACTTTTTATTTATATGATCCTGAAGGAGATGAATTATGGATAAAGATTGATTGGGGAGACGGAGAGGAAACGCCTTGGCTTGGACCATATGAGTCTGGAGATAATGTTACTTTATCCCACATATGGGATTGTGAAGGTGCATATTGTATTAGAGCTAAAGTCAAAGACTTTTGGGGTGAAAGTCACTGGTCTGATTGTTATGAAGTAAAAATAGGAAATCAACCACCAAATCCACCAACTATAACTGGTCCTCGATATGGAGAACCCAATGAGGAATTAACTTATTATTTAATATCATATGATTTTGAAGGACAGAATATTTATTACATAGTAGATTGGGATGATGGCACCATAACAGAAACTGATTATGTTCAATCAAATACAACGATAGAAATATCTCACAGTTGGGAGAATATAAATGATTATAATATAACTGCTCGAGCAATAGATATAAAAGGAAAAGAAAGTGATGTATCAGAGCCCTTATGGATACGAATAGCAAACCAACCCCCGCGCAAACCAGATATTGACGGCCCAATTAGAGGTCCAGTGGGAGAAGAAATCGATTTAGTTTTCACAACAACTGATCCAGAAAAAGACAAAGTTTGTTTTAATATCAGATGGGGCGATGGGGAAGAAATCGCAGAGACTGATTGGTATAATTCTGGAGAACCAGCAACGATATCACATATATGGGAAATTAAAAGTCTGTATTTAGTTGAGGTACGCGCAAAGGACACATTTGGGCTCTGGAGTGAGTGGGCAAGTTACAAAATCAAAATACCTAGATATAAGGCTTCAAACTACGGTTTATATGAATTGTTATTTTATAGATTCCCAAATTTGTTTCCAATACTAAGACTAATAATAGGGCTATATTAACCCTTTTCTTCTTTTTTTTATGACACATTATTAACTATAATGTAATAAAGTTAATTTTTTATATTAATTACTTATAGATTATAAAAATATTATACTTAACAAATGAATATATAAATTTAAATACTTATAATACTATAAGAACTAATAAAAATGATGTAAAATTCCTTGTAAATAAGGGGGTAGAATCTTGAAAATAAGTTATAATAAAAAAATATTAGCCTATGGAATAATAATTTTATTTATTGCAGCCGCTATTACACCAAACATAGTTGGTTATGAAAATAAGACAAACATTATTTCGGCAAAAGTATCTTCTACAAGTTCTCCTTTGGATAATGATGATTTTATAAATGCTTTTTGGAAGTTTGATGAATGTTCTGGAAATACTGTGGGGGATTCATCTGGACATAATTATGATGGAACACGGTATGGGGCTACATGGACTACTGGTGGATATTCAGGTTGCGCCTTGGATTTTGATGGAGTTGATGATTATGTTGATTTAACTTCTCACGTAAAAGAAATAGCATTTAATAAAACTGATGATTATATTATTTCATTTTATTTTAAATCAACCCAAAATACTCAGGGTATTATTTTTAGTTTAACAGGTTATAAAAATGTTCCAGAGTTCCGAATTGAAATACAGCCTAATGGTTCTCTGTTATTTAAGATATGGACTGGTCTATGTGGAATGATATTATTTTCTGAAGAAGGTTATAATGAGGGGTCATGGCATGAAGTTGAGATTATTTTTAATGGATTAACTACAGATCCAATTATGCTGATTTATCTTGATAATGATAATGTTGGAGAATTATCAAGATGGTTATGTCCTATTGAAAGTGTAGATTATCTAGCTGCAGCAATTGGTAGGAGAGCTTCTGATGAATCAGGTTTTTTTGAGGGTATTATTGACGAACTTAAGTTTATAAAATATGAACAGGGGAATGAACAGGTACCACCAACTATAAATGGTCCAACAATTGGAGAGCCTGATGTTGAATACGAGTATAGCTTAATAACTGATGATCCAGAAGGAGATGATATATTGAAGCTTAATATTGATTGGGATGACGGCACAATAGATGAAGTGATTGGACCTTTTGAGCCAGGCGAAGAAGTCATTGTGAGCCATACATGGAATGAAGAAGACAGGTTTGACGTTAAGGCTAAATCCTATGATTTTTGGGATGATAGTTGGTGGTCGGAACCACCATATGCAGTAAAAATTGGTAATCAACCTCCAAGTGATCCATCGATAACAGGACAAAAATATGGAGATCCATCGCAACAAATAACCTACACATTTGTAGCAGAAGACGAAGAAGAGGAGGATATTAAATATTTTATAGATTGGGGTGACGGTACCACTACACAAACAGGTTATTACCCATCAGGAACAACTTACACAGAGGACCACAGTTGGAGTACAAATGATGATTATAATATATCAGCAAGAGCAATAGATGAAAAAAATAAAGAAGGAGATTTTTCAGTATATCGTATTCGTATAGGAGACAAACCGCCTAACATGCCAAAAATATATGGAGCAGTGCTGGGTTTACCTGGTATAAAATATGATTATGCCTTTATATCTATTGATCCAGAAAACGATAATATAACCTATGATATCGATTGGGGAGATGGTAACGTGGAAACAGATATTGGACCAATTTTATCTGGTGAGATATTATCTAGAAGTCACTCGTGGAATAAAAGTAAAACTTTTATAATAAAAGTACGAGCTAAAGATCAATTCGATTACTATAGTGCTTGGTCAGAATTCGAAATCGTCGTACCACGAAACAAAGCATTAAACCTTACTCTATTAGAATTGCTGTCTGAACGATTACCCTATATAGCTTCGATGCTTAGGTGTATTTTTAAATTAGTGAATTGAGGGAGGAAACAAAGATGAAAAAGAAAATCATAGGATTTATTGTTTGTACGCTGTTAATTGTCGCCACTGTTATACCAGTAGCAGGAAATATAAAAATAGTATCTCCTTCACCTTTAATTTCTACATCAGTAGATAAGATTACTCCTTACGATATTCCGACATCAACACTTGAGCTCACTGCTACAGGACCAAGTGATCTAGATGATGTCACATTGTATTATAGATGGAGTAGTGATAATGTAACTTGGACAGGAATACAGGAATATACAATTGAAGAAGACTTTGAATCAGGAAGCCAAAATCCAGATTTATGGAACACCTATCAAACTGTTGGAGATTCTCGTATTCAGTGGAATTACGGAACAGCACATAGTGGCAGTTATTCTTGTGCAATGGATGACTTTGATAGTCAACAGAATGATTATGAACTTAATGTGATTTATACTAAATATGACTTTACAGATGCAGATAGTATCAATGTAAAGTTCTGGGAACGCGAATGGGGCGATGAAGCCAATAATGCACCAGATAGTTGGTCAGGTTGGGGCAATTATGATGTTGTCGCATTTACAAATGATGGGGCAACCTGGTATGAGATGGTTTCAGAGTCGCAATTAAATGTACAGGTATTTACAGAATTTGAATATGATATAACCGATCATCCTAATTTCGAGCCCCCTGCAACTAGCAGCTTTTCAATTGCATTCCAACAATATGATAATGTTCAACTAACAAATGATGGCC
>CAZHIY010000046.1:10565-12051 GCA_964533085.1 uncultured Thermoplasmatales archaeon
ATTGAATATTCAATAGGTGCTCCTAGTGTCAATTGGACAACATGGATTAATCCAGGTAATCCTGATACATCTTATCCTTGGAACTGGGTTTTTAACTTCCCAAAAGGCACTGGGTTCTATGAATTTTATAGTATAGGAAAAATTATTGGTGAGGAGATTGAAGCAGCTCCATTAGTTGCTGATGCACGATGCAGATATACTCGAAGTCCAGAAATTTTTGACGAAAATCCTAGTAATGGAAGTACTGGTGTTCAGATTAAGCCAGAACTGGATATTTCTGTAAGTGATGACGATGATGACACAATGAGCATTAATTGGTATAGTAACAGTGAGGGTTCTTGGAAATCTTTTGGAAGTAATATAGATGTTGGTAACGGAACATACAGTCAAATCAATAGTAATTTTAGTGATTTCGGCACCACTTACTGGTGGTATGTGACTGTTACTGATAATATTTATACCATTTCTAGTCCAATTTTTCATTTCACAACTGAAGAAAACCTTCCACCAAATACGCCGAGTAATCCGGATCCTGCAGATGGAGCAACTGGTGTTTCCATTCAAGAGATACTCACGTGGACTGGTGGAGACCCAAATCATGGGGATAAAGTATATTATGATGTATACTTTGGTACAAGTAGTTCACCTCCACTGGTTTTAGAAAATACACTTCAATCAGCTTATGACCCTGGTGATATGGAATTGAGTACTACATATTACTGGCAGATAGTTGCAGAAGACAGTCAAGGTGAATCTGCAACTGGTACAATATGGCATTTCACAACTGAAGCAGAATCAAATGCACCACCAACCCGGCCGGAGATATATGGTTCCCCTCAAGGACCACCAGGAGTAGAATTATGCTGGTTATTCGTTTCGAGGGATTTTGACGAACATCAGGTTCGATATATCATCGATTGGGGAGATGGAAACTCTGAGGAAACAGATTATTATCCACAAGGGAATGCTGTAGAAGCATGTCACACCTATGAAGAACTGGGTGAATACTCAATTAAGATTCATGCTGAGGATGAAAAAGGACTTGCGGGCTTAGAGAAAACATTTACAATTAGTATCCAAAATTCCAGATCAGTTTATCACCCATTGCTATTACGATTATTTGAACGATTCCCAATACTGGAAAGACTGCTGGATCTAATAAGATAAGTTTTATCTACTAAAATATAATACTATATGCATAAGTAGTCTAGTTTGGAAAAAAGGGAATGAATTTTTAGAAATCTCTATTTTTTCATAGAAAAATATTTATCCTATAAGGCACAAAATTATTATTGGGGTCTGGTATGGAAATAAATATGAATTTTTAAAATAATCTCTTTTATCATGCTTATTTTCCTCCCTCAAAGCTAGACCCCCTTTAAATTTGTCTTTTTCTTGAAGTTAATCTGAAATTAGTAATCCATCTTATTAATTGGGCACCCCATCAATCTAGAGTTGGTTTATAAAGGACTATTTGATTTCTCCT
>CAZHIY010000047.1:0-11980 GCA_964533085.1 uncultured Thermoplasmatales archaeon
ACACCCTATTGATAAAAATATTATATCTTTACTATAAAAAGGTAATTTTAACTATTGTAGAATATTCTTAAAATTGTAATTTTAAAAAAAATAAAAGATATTATAGGTATTGAAAATATACTCAGATAAGTGTTACCTTTGGAATAAAAAAATGGTGGTGTAGAAAAGATGGTTTCAAAAACAGTTGGATGTCCTAAATGCAAAGCTCATATAGAAATTCAAGGAAACCCTGGTGAAACAAAAATTATTACCTGTCCTAAATGTAATATTAAAGGTAAATACACATTTCCAGGCGAAAAAACAAAAATAGAGACACCTTCTGGTTCTTTTAGTATTGAAATTGAAAATCTTACTAAAAATTTCAAAGATTTAAAAGCGGTTGATAATGTATCATTTAAGGTAAAAAAAGGTGAGATTTTTGGTTTTCTTGGACCTAATGGTGCAGGTAAAACAACAACAATAAAGATTATTCTTGGTTTAACTCATAAGAATTCTGGAAATATTAATATCAATGGATACGACATTATAAAAAATGCAATTAAATCAAGAAAAGATGTTGGTTATCTACCTGAGCGTGTTTCATTTTATGATAATCTTAATCCATTGCAAACCTTAAATTTTTTCTGTGAATTAAAGGGTGTTGATAAATCTATAAATAAATCTCTTATAAAAGATGTTGGACTTGAAGATGCAATCAATAGAAAAGTAGGTACATTTTCAAAAGGAATGGTCCAGTTACTTGGTGTTGCTCAAGTAATGATCGGAAATCCTTCTGTTTATATTCTTGATGAACCAATGGCGGGTTTGGATGCACGATGGGTAAAAATTATTAGGGAAAAAATTAAAATGTTAAATGAACAAGGTGCAACAGTTCTTTTTTCATCTCATATTCTAAGCGAAGTAGAAAATATTTGTGATAGGGTCATAATTATCAATAGAGGTAAGCTTATTGCAGAAGATACAGTTTCTAATCTAAATAAATATCTTAAAATTAAACCACGACTGAAGATTTCAATAAATGATCTGAATGGTAAAGTCCCTGTAATTATTCGTGACCTGGAAGGTGTTGAAAATGCTGAGGCAAAAGATAACACACTCTTTGTTACATGCGAATCTAATGTAAGAAGTAAGGTTATTACTATGCTTGAAGATGCGGGTTTTAAGATTATTGATATTAATACCATTGAACCCTCTCTAGAAGATGCTTTTGTTAAAATAATAGAAGGTGATGCGTAATGGGTGGTTTTAGTCCAAAATCAGTTTTTACTGTAGCAAAAAAAGAATTTATGGACAATATCAGAAATAGATGGATAATACTACTAACAATTATATTTGTTATTCTAATAGTTGTTTTTTCTTATCTTGCTGGTGGACAGGCTGGTGGAGAAGATATATTTGGTGATATGCAAAATACTGTTTTTGCTCTTCTTGGCATCTCTTCATTGATAATTCCTTTAATAGCAATTATACTTGGTTTCTCAACTATTTCAGGCGAGGCAGAAAGTGGATCATTAAATGTTGTTTTATCTTACCCTATTAGTAGGGGAGAAGTATTACTGGGTAAACTACTTGGACTTGGTTCAGTAATTATCTTTTCTATTCTTTTAGGATTTGGTCTTGGGGGTATTATTATTTCTGCAACAATTGGTCCAGAATCATGGGGTGGCTATCTTGCATTTATTGGGCTTAGTATCTTTTTGGGTTTCATATATTTGAGTTTATCAATTTGTGTTTCGTCTTATTGTAAAAGACGTATCACATCTATTGGTGGAGGAATTGTTATATTTTTTTGGAGCTTGATTTATGGTTCTATTATATTGGGCATCTATTTCGGTAGCGGATACACACCTGAAGATTTTTTAATTGGAAATGTTCCTGATTGGTTTTTTGGATCTGTTGTATTTAGTCCAGCTGACGCACATCAAACAGCTGTTCAATTAGCATTTGGAGAAAAAACAATTAGTGCTATGGGTTTTTCGATAACGATACCTGATTATCTTACCCTAGAACTTCTGATGGTGGTTCATATAATATGGTTTATTATTCCTCTAATTTTAGCATATTTCTTCTTTAAAAGAAGAGATATTTAGATATATATTCAACATCCAAAATCATATATCTAAGATTATTACAATTGGTAATATTAAGAAGATTTTCTTAATAAAAGAAATAAAGTTATTGTAATGTTTTTAAAAAATAAAAAAAGAAAAAAAAGAGAGATGTTGCTGTATTACTAGATACCTATTATCTTGTTGTATAGCGGAAATATTGATATAATACGTTCTAGAACTGGAAATCTCTGAATTATTCTTTCAAGAATCTGAATAAATGCAAATACCTTTGGTCTTGGGATATTGATTTGAAGTGCTCCCCATGGACCCTCGGAATCACTGGTATCCTTTGCTTTCGCTTTGACAATGTAAGTTCCCTGACCTGAGAATGCATGACTAAGAGCTACCTCATCACCTGAGTTATGTGGTCCAGAATAATCCTCAGTATCTCCATCGCCCCAATCAACATATAGGTATACATCGTCGTTGTTTGGATCAGATACCATGAAAGTAAACTCGTATTCTGTTCCAGGTAGACCCATTGAAGGACCGGAAATTTCTGGAGCAAATGGTTGAGAATTACTTGATCCATCAACAACAGCATCAATTGGTCCCGGGCAGGTCCATTCGGGGCTGTATATGACAAGTGTTGGATCACCGTAAATGCAGTGTACTGTTGTTAGTTGTAAAGAAGAGGGACCATACATTGACATTGCATCTCCTGTCGTGTAATCCCTCTGGAAAAGCCAAACTAGGTCTGCATATGCATCTCCAATCGATTCTCCTTCTACCATTATTTTTTCGAAATATAAGTCATCCATCAGATCTTCTTGTGGACATAGTCCAGATCCCGCATTTCCATACCAGATAACTGCTCCATGATCAAGATAAACCAATGGTGCAAATTGTTGTCCGGTAGAACAAGACATATAGAATATTGCGTTACTTCTGAGATTCTCAGTTAATTGATCAACCCACTTGTAATGAATGATATCATATAGATTCGGAGGTTCAGGATTAAACCATCTCCTACCTTCATCTCTCGGAGTTCTCCAACTGTCATACATATAAGCGCGCCATGCATCATACCAAATTATCTCTGGATAGTTAGAAAAGTCATTTTGAATATATACTGCAGATATACCACTTCCACCAGTACCATGACCTGAGTAATACATTACACTAGCACCTTCATTCATTCGCTCCAAATGAGCATCCCAGAGACAATGTCCATCAAAGGTTCTGAAATGAGACATAAAAACTTCCTTGAGAGTTCTAGTTGCATATGTTGTACCGCTCATTCCATTATTCATTGTCCAACTCTCACCATCTGGAAAGTTCATTGCTTGTGCAGTAGTAACATCTCTGTTTGGATTTGCAAAAATCAACGCAGGATACATAACATTTCTTACAATAACATCATTAATGTACGCAGGGGTCTTACCGGGGATATGACCTGCCATAGACATATTTCCCATCATAGAGAAATGCATCTCTAAATTGATATCATCGCGAGGAGCTACAAACAAGTAAGCCTCTCTTCCGAAGTTGTCAAGTCCCAAGTCGTTGATGTACTCATAAAGTCCATCATGCATATGTTCATACCAATACCGCTTGGCATCAAGTCCAAATGGTGGTAACTCACCTTCCCCCTTCAATAGATAGTTCAAAATCTGTTTAAGAAGGTCCCAGCTCGTGTTCTCGATTGGAGCATTGTGATCTGGAAGATGACCAGGTGCACGATTTCCATGATAGTAATCACCACCCCAGTTTCTCCAGCTATCAATACGCTCTGCCATAGATGCAGGAGGAACTGCTTCATTGTCACCAACAGGAGTACTCCAAAGTTCATCACTGGAATCTGATTTACATGTAATCACTTTAGAATCAAGGTTAAGATAAATATAACCTGACGAAACTATCTCTTCCTCGAAATTAGATGGATAAGTCCAAACAGGATTACCATCCTCCGCGTTTATACCGTAAATCATATCGCTCGTTGAACCAAGATACACCGAATTATCTGGAGGATTTGGATTAGGATCAACTGGAACCCAACCCTCAGGGTTACTCCAAACAAATTCCTGTTTTTCAGTATCATAACAATAAGTATTGCCCTCTATCTCTCCTATAAACAATGTATTAGCACTAGCTGCACCAGCACCAGCTGCTGCACTAATTCTTAGGACAGGAGCACAATGATAAGCAGCAATATAGGCAGATGGAGCAAAATAACCATCCCCACTCTTCAGAGAGGTAATTGTTATGAAGTTCTCAGTATGAGAATAACCCTTGATATGATCAACAATAGCCTGTAAAGAATCTAGATCATTAACAACATTTGGTAAATCACCAGTTACCTTATTACCTAAATTAGCACTATGAACAAATATTACATCGTTTACGCCAAGTTGATCAAATGCAGCCTGAGTCTCAGAAGGAACTGCATCCTCAGTAACATATAACAATGGAGCATGTTCCTGAGATGCAATAACTGCTGCATTAGCAGCAGAAATAGCGGCACTTATTCTCTTACTACTAAGTTCTTTGACTTCTGCTGTAATTGTATAATCAATTTTATCCGATCCCTCTGCATATCTTGGAACAACAATAGCTACCCAATTACCTTTTTCTGGATGAAGAACCTCAGCAGAAAACTCAGTATGAGGTTCCGGGTCCCAAGTTCTCCATGCATCAGTTGGTGGTGGATAATTATCATGATCTATTCCATTCCATACATGAATTGGGTTAATTGGTCCACCATTCCAATTTGGAACATCAGGAGCTCTAACATGACCAGAAGGATCCACCAAAATGACAAGTAAATCATCTGGTACGGGGGTTGCAACAGTAACCTTCAAAGTCGATCTGAAATCATCAACCTTTATTTTATAACGATCACCTGCTAACTTGGTTATAACAAAGTCCCAATCATCCTGACTTCCAATGGTTTGTACTCCAGCGCCCCAAACACCCATAGTTGTCACAGGATAATAAATGTCATATTTTTCTTCAACATGCACTGGCCACCAATCATCAGCCATTGTCATATATCCTGGGAAGAAATTAAACAAGAATGGTTCTCTATTGCCTCCATCAATTGATATATTAATTGCTCCCCATTTAGGCATTATATTCATAACATAGGCCTTATAACCTGCTAAATCTGTGATTTTTTCATCATCTTTACAATAAATTGTTTCAATTTCAGTTACACGCTTAAGAGTTGTCGATTTTTGCAATGCAATAGATGTGGAATCTTCATAACCACTACCATCAACGGCAACAACTGCAAGGTCAGACGAATCCCAAGCATCCGTTGCAATATCAGCAGCAGCAACAATAGGATCAGAAGGTACAATATATTCAACAGAAGACTTCCCTTCAGAAGCAAGATATGCATTCCAATCATCTAGTAAATAATCAGTTGTATCATCAACAGTACCAAACCACTCAGTAGGAGTATTGTCACCAGTATAAACAATGGGTGCCAAATATCTCATTCCACCATCCATATAATTACAGGCAGGAATTGAAGCAAGATATCCATACTCATCTGCATTTGTACCAGGACCATTTACAATCTTAAATGTTTGGGCAATTGGTGTAATATCAGGTTGTGGTATTTCTTCAGGTGGTTCTGGTCCAGTCGATACAAGTGAAAAATCAAATGTATAAGCACCTGATCCATAAGTCCAATAAACCCACTCAGTTGGCTGAGGTATATCAGTATATCCTGGGAAGATTTTGACCCTTACCCTCCAATTACCACTTGTATCTGCACGAATATATAGAGTATCATCACCATAATATGTTTCTCTATGAACCTCTTCACCTGATGGATTGTATAAATATGCATCAAAATCAGATAAAGGAGCTTCATCTTCGACATTTAAATTAAATCTAATACCTTGACCTTCATTTACAGAGAATTGATACCAATCCTCATCGTCATCCTTGTCAAGATATGCATCATAAATGCCAGCTGAAATACTAGTAGCCGTAGCAAAATCATCACCTGCATCATTTCCACTGTTAGCATCATCCTGACTGCCTAGAACTACTGAAAATGTATATTGGGCTTCTGCTGGTCCATCTACGAAAAAGAAGCTAATATACCAAAAACCAGTATAGTCAGCTGTATAAGATAATGTTTCAGTTGCAGACCCTGGATTTGAAGAATTAGCCCTCTCGACTTCATTAACATCCCAGAGATAAAGATCAAAATCGTATCCAGTTGGAACTGTCAGAGTAACGTCGATCGACATTCCATTACAGACACCAAAGTAATACCAATCTTCTTCATCATAAGTTAATTCTAATTTACCAGTATTTCCTCTCCCGGGCCAATTATCGATAATCTCACCAGGATAAATAGCATTAGAACGTAACCACTGATCCCCTGCATCTTTTTTATATCCTGCATCATCATTATCATCTGCATTAATTGGTCCAATCGGCGGATACAGAATATAAGAACGATCTAACAAAAGAGAATCTAATTTCTCTTGATTACTATACCATTCCTGTTCATATTCATCATAATCAAATCTACTTTGTTCAACTTCGACAGAGCTTGCTGGAACAAAAAATGCTGTTCCTAAAAGACAAACTGCTAAAACAACTGCTCCCATTTTACTTCTATTAGAATTCATTTTTTTACCTCCACCTTATATCAATAGGTAATAATATTTAACACTTGTTAATTTATAAGCATTTTGGTTATTATATTTAAAATATTCTTTAAAAATTCATACTATTTTAAAATATTATATAAAAATATCCTTAGTATTGAATATTTATAAGTAAGATTTTTTAGAAAGTTAAATAATAATTCAGATTGTAATGACCTATTCCGTGGAATTTTTACTTCCAAGTTGGCAGTATCTTCAGCGCCATGCGCATCTTTGACTGTTATCTCAATAGAGAAAATCCCTTCTTTCTCCCATGTATGTGTTGCACATATCTCCTCGCCTGAACTATATGGACCAAGCCAGTCTGTTTTATTACCATCCTTCCAGTTCCAACGTGCAAACATAATGTCATAATCTGAATCGACTGCTGTTGCACAATATGTGTATTCTTCACCTGCCCTTCCCTCAGTGGGACCATATATATCAATTATTTCAGGCGGTTCATTATTAATTCTTGCTGTAAATGCATGAGCCCATGGTTCACCAATATAAGGATGATTCTCAATTATGCCGGATCCATCCTCTGCGTGAATATAATAATATATTATAGTTCCATTTTCCTGTGAGGGAATTAATGAAAAATACATGTTATTTCCTAAAGGTTCCATTTCATTAAAATTCCAAGAACCTCCTTCAACTTTCCAATAAACACCAGTAGATTCTAATATTAATTCCTCGCCACTATATGGAAATATTTTAGCTGAAATATTATATCCATCAATTTCATAATGATCACCCGATAGAGGGGTATGTTCAATATATAGCATATATCGATCTACAATTCCCTTTGCTCTGCAATGTAAGGCATCTGTAGATTGCCATGAACCGGTAAAGCCAAGGACTTCATAACCTGGCATAGCGTTTTCATATGAATCGATAGCATCATCATCCCACTGACTGCCAGTAATTGGTACAAGGACTTTATCATTCAAAATCAAACAATTAATATATGGCTCACTTAGATGAGTATACACCCTTTCAATTTTATATGGCGTTCCATAACAGCTAGTCTGGTTTTCAAAATATTCTACTGCGTCTTCAATATCATCGTAATGACTGTGACTTGTAGAGGGTTCAATAATCATAATTACATCTGGTGCTAGAAACTTTGCCCAACAGTCGATATGTTCAATATATTCACCGAGAGCATCTGGTACAACATGATATGTCTCAATTCCGCAATAATCTTGAATAATTTGATCAATTTGTTCATGAGTGTAACCAGAGTTCTCACTCCAAACAAGATCAGTTGAAACAGAAATACCTTGACCATCTGTCATATAGTTACCACCAGTATGTTCTAAACCCATTCCATAAACAGGTATGCCATATGCATTTCCAAATTTTACTGGAATTAAATCATCATCAGGTCTTGGTCTGTTGTATATATGGTCAACTATACCTTGCTCATCGTCACCATTAAAAATAAACCATGGACCATAATCCCGAGTCCAATAACTATTACTTGGAGCTATCAAAAAATCACAATTATCTAAATCTACGCCATTATTTTGATACTGGGAAGTGACATAGTTTTTCTCTGTTATATCATTAACAATTGTAACAACCTCCACATCCTCAGACATTTCACGGATTACAGTATAAGAAATTCCAAATGGATAACGGATTAAAACACCCTGCATCGGTTCAAACTCTGCAGGCTGCCTAATTGGTGTTGGAGGTTCACTTGTTGGTACAAAACCTTTACCAATTTCATCAAGTCGTGTTAATTCTTCAGGTGTAAGCCAAATAGGTAGACTATCTGGATTGTTTATTATCCATTGTTCATGTGTTTCAATGAAGAATTCATTAATTTTGTTATTATTTGTTTGAATTGAACTTACATTTATTGTACCTGCAATTAATAATCCTATAGTTAATACTATAATCAGAAATCTTCTGTCCATATTTTCATCTCCCCCTAAAGATTTAGGGCATTAAGTAATTGAATTGAGGATAAACCTCATCTTATAGTGATATCGTTAATTATTCGCCACCGGGATTAACATGAACATAAGCCAGTAACACTTTACCGCCTCGATCACTATTTACATAACATTCAGGTCCACTAGCAATTGTTCTAACAGTTACCTCGCCTAAACCAAAAATCAAATTTGAAATAACAGTTACTTCTCCTCCAGCGGAGATATTTGCTATTGTACCGGCGGTATTTCTTCCAAGAAGAATAATACCTCCTTCAAGAGAAATCTCCCAATTAATATTATCTGCCTCAGCAACACCATCGTTTCTAATTGTCGCTTTTATATTGAATAAGCCGCCCTTCATATGAACCTTGAGATCTGGAACATCCATACGTACATTACAAGCATCTGACCACTTACTTCCAGCCCCTTCAATATCTTTAGCTCTTACTTTTACTTCATAATCACCTATTTCAGACCAAGTATGAGATTCAGATACATATGTCCCAGATGTGACAGGCCCAATCCATTCACTTTGTGACCCATCGCCCCAGTCAAATATATAAAGGATCTGATCTCCTTCAGGATCTGTAGTAACAGCGGTATAAGAATATGTTTTATTTATCCTTCCGAATGCTGGACCATCAAGTGTTGGTATTTCAGGAGGGTAACTATCCCCGACTAGCAGCGTTGCGAAATAGGGGTTTTTATTATACGCAGTGACAACAAGATCTACACCTTCCAAAAATTCTATAGGTTCATAAAAAATGACTTCAGCATGGCCAGTTTCGTCGGAATAACCATGTCCTAACAATTCATATTCATATGAGACTGCACAAAGAGCGTTTTCGACTCCTGGTACATCTAATTCAAATATATCTGCTCCTATTGGAATTATTTCATCATGATCTACAGTCATATCATCTGATGTATCTGTTCGTACTTGTAATGATGGGTCTCCAAATACCGTCCAGGTATCGGTTTCATCGTAACAACCTGAGCCATATTCATCCATCATATGCATAGTTCCCTCAAAACATAATGCACCATAGCTGGTTCTTCTATTGTTATCATATGTTTCTATTAAAATATCGATTATTTCGTCCTCTGCATCCATTGGTGGATCCCAACTTTGACTTTGTGTTGATGCAAAAACTCCTATAGCACCAGTCGGTTCGCCATTATTAGTTGCTCTTAGCCAAGCTTCTGCAAAACAAGCGTCATAATTATCAAACTCTCCATTGTTGCAGGCAACCGAGTTTATGAATGGTAGCATATTGTCATTTTCTAAATTATTAATATCATTATTATTAAAACCGGTGGAACCCCAAGAGATTGGAGAACCATGACCACAGTAATTAATTATGCTTCGACCATCATTTAATGCATCTGTTACCATAGCAGATGTACCTTGAGGATCATAGATTTGATCAATTTCGGTATATGTATATGCTAACAAATCATCTCTAATATTGTCTATATGTTCATCATCATATTCACCATCATCTCCAGGCCCTTGATCAGAAGCAATTCCAGTTCCTTTGTGATACCATTCTGCACCTTGTTGTGGATATTTTTCGTAATCAAGTGAACGTTCTATCTGGGTTTCTAATTGCCCCGTGTTTTGTGCAGAAAATCGACCGATAAACACATCTTGATAATTGTCATTTCCAACAATATATGAATAACTTGGATCTGTTGCTGAGCTAGAATACATAGAAATATACAGAGTAGGAACCTGTGCTGCATCTCCTACTAATAAAACATATGTTAGACCATACTCCTCATAATAATCTGCAATATAAGTTTTAATTGCACTTGCATCGCCTATAGATGAAACATTCACCATCTCTGTTAGAATACCTTTCATGTTTTTCCACTGTACATAAGGTAACATTGTATTCCAAAAACTATCATAAGTGATTATCAACATATTTCCTTGTTCAGAGACAGGATCGTATCTTTCCGATTTGCCAAAATTAATAAAATGATTTTTATAAATCGATTTGAAATCAGTATCGACACTCTCTGGTAGTTTTTCTCTATTTAGTATATTAACATTATCAATACCATTCTCATATACATTCACTTCAATATTTGTATAGAAACGCATCAATTTTTCCACAGGATTGTATTGAATCGGATAAATTTCTACGACCTGACTTCTATAATCCCTTAAAATATATGGCTCTCTAAGTTTAGCTATATCACCTGGGAACCATTCATCTTCATAATAAATTTCATCAAACTCATAAGGAATCTCATCAGGAGTTACAGAACGAGGTAAATCTCCTTTTGATGGCGCAATTAGGACACCTTCATATTCAATATATGAGCTATCAGTTACATCAATTTCCATTTTTGCAGTATCAGGAATTACAATACTTCGGCAAATATTAGGGATATCTGGTTTTCCTGTTAAAAGTAAATTTGATTCCTCACCAATAAGAATTTTTGAATATTCTATATTGTTAATAAATACAGGGGACTCTTTAAATTCATCTATTTCGTAACTTATTTCTATTATTTCATTATATTCGACTACATCAATAATAACTGGTTCATTATTACTAAGATACTTTTCTCCTGAAGTATATGGTATAAAAACAGCTCCAACTAATAGCAGTATTATGCTAAATACTAAGGTTTTTTTAATCTGTGTGTCTTTCATTCCAATTACCACCCCAAATTAACAATTGATAATCGACTTACATATATATAAATATCCCTTTTTCTAAATTAAATGCAAATAAAATAAGAAAATTATTAAATAATATTAAAAATTGGAATATTGGATTTAAAAAAGTCCTCTTTTAGTACTTAATAGTAACTAAATTATTATAATTATATATTTTGTAATTGTTATAAATAATTAATATCGCCACTTAATATTCTAATCTCACCAAAACCTGTATCCAAAATGAGATATCCATTATCATCAATATCCTTAACTATCCCCTCTGTTACTTTTTTTCCATCTATTATCTGAATCTTTCTATCTATTATTTTTGTAAAGTAGTGCCAAGTCTTTTTTATATAATCAAAATCTTTGTTTATCAGTTTATTATAATTTTTATCTAAATTTTCTAGAATTGATCTAAGGATTTTAAACCTTGAAACTTCTGAACCAATCTCTTGTTTTAAAGAAATGGCTGTCCGTTTCAATTCCTCATCAATTTTGTTATTAACATTGATACCTATTCCCACAATAGCATAGTTTATTTTATGTAAATCTGCATCTATTTCAGTAAGAATTCCACAAACTTTCTTATTTCCTAATAAAAGGTCATTAGGCCATTTGATTTCAGCATTT
>CAZHIY010000048.1:0-11883 GCA_964533085.1 uncultured Thermoplasmatales archaeon
TTCAAACCAGAATCAGCAATTTCAAACAGATCTGGTCCATAATTTGCGATAATTCCTTCTTTTAACTTATTTCTCAGTATGTTTTGATAGATATGGCAATGTTTCGCAAAATCTTTGCTTAAATCTTCTTTTTCAAAAACTTTAAATCCAGATTTCTTCAAGATTTCTTCATATCCATCCAATGTCTCCATATATGGAAAGGCCATAAAGCTGTTTAAATCCTCCAATTCTTTCTCAGACATATTCCCTACTTGAACCCAGTCAGTAAAAGCAATTATTCCATCTTTTTTTAAGATCCTACTTGCTTCGTTGATAAGTCTATTTTTATCTGTCACATAACACCAAGCATCCTGACCCCATACCACATCAAAGGTACCAGCTTTAAAAGGCATATCAAGAGCGTTTCCTAAACGATATGTGATAAGATTAGACAGCTTTTCTTTTTCCGTTCTCCTAATCGCTTCATCTATCATTTTCTGTGTAGCATCCAAACCGGTTATTTTGCATTTGAATTTATTTGCTAAATGTCGTGCAGGACCGCCAAGTGCACTACATACGTCTAAAACAGAGATTTCCTTTGATATTTTTGCTTTTTCAGCAAGTATCTCAGTCTCATTTTCACCGCCTACATGAATCTGCTCACCCATCAACATTTCCCATAAAACTCCGACTGGACCTGAATATATTTCAACAACATCAGATATATTAAAATCCAATTTTTTCCCTTTTTTGATATTTATAAATACCAACCCCCATTGGTTAATTTATATCAAGTTATTATTTTTATATTTATAGCAATTTGGGTCGCTAGCAAATAGATCATTATGCTCATAATATGCTGCTGCTCTACATCCCCAACATATTGAATTATTTTCACATGTTATACAATTCTTTGGCATATTTTCGATTTTTCTTATATGGGTAAAAAGTAAGTTATCCTTGTTTTTTTCAACGATTTCTTCAAGTGATGATTTATGTATATTTCCAAATCCATTTCTAATAACCGAACAAGGTGTTACATCTCCATCAATAGTTATACATATTATACCCCCACAATAAAACTTATTTGTATCCATAGAACACATAGATAGCTTTGAATCTGGATAGTTTATCTTATCTCTTACATCACAAGCATCTTTTATCTCCATGATTGAAGGTATCCATTCAGGATGCTCTTTACCCAAACCTGTCATACACATATGAGTTAAACAGGTTCTCATACCTTTTCTGTTAAAAAAATATTTAATTGTTCTTTTAGCATCTTCTGCAACCAATTTTGTAAAGGTAATACAATTGATCATTTGCTCAGATTTTTTACCAAAAGATTGAACATTGTCAACTCCCTTTAAGATGGATGATATCTTTTTTTCTGGATTTCCTTTATGTAAGCTTTTATAAATCTTTTCATCAAGAGTATCAAGATGGACTGAAATGAATCCACCATCTGAAACCTCTACTGCTTTTCTAGCCACTTCTCTGGTTTCTAATGGAATACCGCTGGTCCAAATATTATTCTTAAGTCCTCTGTTCTGAGCTGATTTCATTAAGGCATACCAATCTTTCCTTAGTAAAGGATCTCCACCCAACCAATCTATTGCTCTGACCTTCATTTTAACTGCAGAATTGAGTATACTAAGTATATCCTCACTGGGAAGTTCCTGAATAGGAGCATCATCAAAAGAAGCATAGCAATAGAGACACCCTTGGGGACAAGCAAGATTGGATTCAATCTGAATTGTATAAATCTTATTTTCCTCATAATATTTTGTCTCTTCAGCATAATCTGGATGAAATCCACCGTAGGTCTTTAATGAATCAGATGCCATGATTTTTCAACTTATTTGTTTTGGTAATATTGTGGTTTTTAATTTCCCATATACACACTTGAGATTATATCAAGTTTTTCCATAATCTATAAAAATGAGATTTAACCAAAGCTTAAATATACCTTGTTTTTTAGGGTTAGCGATTCAAATGAACATAGAAGAGATTTCTACTTCAATAAGCGAATGGGTTAACAATACATTTGGATTTTCAGACCCTATTTATGGAGAGTTAATTTGGTCAATCATTTTACTAATTGCTTTTTTAATCTTAGGTTGGATTGTTGATCATGTTTTTGATCATTATTTCAAGAAACTTGCGAAGAAAACAAAAACAAAATTAGATGATGAAATAATTAGAAATGTAAAAAAACCAATATATGTACTAGTTATCTTTTTCGGATTGTATTTTTTTATTCAAAATATTAGTATTTTAGGAGAATATAGAGAATACATAAATCCAGTGTTTCTATTAATTGAAATATTACTTATTGCATACATTTTTACTAGAGTAACAAACGTTCTATTTGCATGGTATGCAGAAAGACAAGAAAAAAGAAAAAAAGTAAGTCAGCATATATTATTCGTATTTAGAGGAATTTTTAATGGAATAATTTATCTAATTGCTTTTTTCATCTTTATGGCTATTGCAGGAATTGATTTAACTGGTCTTGCAATCGGTGGTGCTGCAACTGCAATTGTTATTGGATTTGCGCTTCAACATGTACTCAGTGACTTCTTTAGTGCTTTTTCAATTTACTTTGATCGTCCATTTGAAATTGGTGATTTCATAATTGTTGGTGATTACGCTGGAACTGTTAAAAAAATTGGTATGAAATCAACCCGCTTACAGCTATTACAGGGGGAGGAGTTAGTATTATCAAATAGAGAGTTAACAATAGCAAGTATTCGAAATTTCAAGAAAATGAAAAGAAGAAGAATTGATTTTAGCTTTGGTGTAACATATGATACTCCACTTAAAAAACTTAAAAAAATTCCAGATATTGTAAAATCAATAATTAATCCTGAAAAACTTAAATATGTACAAAGTTTAGATAGAGTACATTTCACAGAGTTTGGAGATTTCAGTTTGAATTTTGATATTGTGTATTTTTTAAATACCAAAGATTATATTTTATTCAGAGATACCCAACAAGAGATTAATTTTAAAATAAAAGAGGCCTTTGAAAAAGAAGGTATAGAAATGGCATTCCCAACTCAGACGATTTTCTTGGAAAAATAAAACATATAACTCAAATTATACTAATACCATTCTTCACCAATAATTGCAATTTTACCTAACCTATTATGTTTGTTATTTAAATGTTGACGTCCAGAGCGGTTTGCTTTCCAACTGTTCAACAACCTTTTTCCTGTAGCTCCACATACAAGACATTTCCATTTCTTGTTACGGATTTTTGGCTTTCCCTTCATTTTTTATAGATAGATACTTACCTAATATTTAAACAGTAAGAAAATGTTCGGTAAATTCCAAACAAAGATTAATCAATCATTTTTACAGATATCTTTTCGTTTATATCGATTAATGCTCCTTCTCCTCTTTTACCCATACTACAGTTTACAACAATAGTATTATTAATTTTATCATAACCGGGGTCCTCATGAATATGGCCACATAATAAAAGTCGAGGTTTATATTTTTCAATTATTTCCTTTAAAATTTTACTACCGGCATGCATCCCAAGAAAAACCTTGTCCTGCACACCATATGGAGGTTCATGGGATACTATTACACAAGTCTCATCTATTATTTTTTTTTCATCAATAATTTTTAATTGATGTGAAATATCTCTACTCATACCAATAAATGGTATTCCTTTTTTTACAACCTTCTTCATTTCAATTCTTGTCGCTCTACTATCATCAATTCCTTTGCCCACATCAGCAGAATCGATATTTCCAATAATGGCAAGTGTATCAACTTGTATTTGATCCAAAAAATTCCTAGCAAGTTCTCCAGGTCCAAACTGAGTGATATCCCCACATATTACAACAAGATCCGGTGAGTATCGATCAATGTTTTTCAATACTAAATTTAACCTAAATTGTGCTCCGTGAATATCTGCAATAGCTAGTATTTTCATTACTTCACCTTTCTAATTTATGTCTGTGTGATTGGATCTTCATAAATTGATCTCAAATACTCGAACTTTCCTTCAAAAACCTCTGCCTGTTTTTGTATTATATTTTCTGCTTCATTCATATCCATATCTTTTACTTCTATTGCATAGTTTACAAAACGTCCAATCCAGAGGGTTTTAAGTGTGTCAAGAAGAAGACATCTGTCAGATTCGGTTTTAATATGTTTCCAAGCAGCAGCGTAGGTGTAGACAATTTCAGCCCACAGTTCAGAATCAAATTTTTCGTTATTATAGACTATATTTTCCAAATAAGCAATTATACTTTTGGGAAGAAACCTTTCCATTGAATGTTTTGATGATTTAAATTCTGATTCAAAAGAATTCTTCATTTCAGAAATATTAATTCTAACAGGTATTGGCTTTTGACTGAAGCATTCCCGATAATACTTTCTACGCCAAAGCTTTGGTTTGGATCTCCAATAATCCTCATAATATTTTGCCAATTCGAACATGCATCCCGTTACCTTCCTAAACATTGGAATTAAAAATTTTTCAGGTTCAAGATACCGAGTTGTGGACTCATGGATTTTCAAAGAAAAAAGCCCCTCCTTTACATATAGACCTTCAGCAGCTGCAACAGTTAAAATAAAAATGTCAACACCAAAATCAGGTGGAAACAATGGATGGTTTCTTAATAGTTCATAGAGATTTTTTGATAATGCATATTCACCTGCTATAGGTTGCCTTACATCAAGACCATAAAGTGCTCGGGTAAAAGGATAAACTAAGTTGTTTGTGATTACTCCATCATTTTTATCTCTAATGTAGTAAGGAACGGTAAGATCAGCTCTTCCATAAACTATAGGATTTGCTATAGTTTGGATCCAACCTGGTTTTACGCTGAGTAGATCACCATCTATTAAAACAACAGATTTTGCTTCAGAACAATGTGCTATCTCAAAGATAGTCATAACACCAGCACCTTTTCCTCCAGTTGTTATATCGTTTGTAACAATCTTTTCTATTGTGTTATATGGTTGAAAAAGGTCAATTACTTCGTTTGTTTTATCAGAAGATTCTCCAACACATATAACAATTGCTTTTTTATAGTCTGGAAAATATCTATAGAGTCCTTCATTTATAACATTTAAAACATTTAAAACAGTTGTCTCAACATCCTTACAAAGTACGCCAACCATTATATCTGTTGCTTTTATATTTTTACATCTTTGTAATAATTCGTTTTTTAGATTAATACCCCTATTCCAAACCTGATTCATATATTTACCCTCAATTATTTATTATCATCAATTACAATATCTAGAAGTTGCTCTCTTATTTTCCGTCTTGCAGAAAGTGTTCTTAACCAGTCAGGTATACGTGTACCAACTGGTTTTCTCATATAGGATATTCCAGAATTCATTATTTGTTGGCTGAAAGTTTCAACCATTGTTTCTTCAAGATGTCTATCATAATTTAGACTGTTAAAATGAGCATCAGCATGATATTTTCTTATTGAATCACGTGCATGCCTTACATATAAAACTCTTAAAGATATCAGTTTTTCTTTAGAAAACTCTACATGATCCTCTTCTATTAAAACTCTCAAGAGTGTTTTTAATATATCTCCAGTCATTTTTAATAGTCCTTTATCAACAGTACCAACTGCTTGATGCTTATGATCATAGAACCCTAGATCTGTTTGACAAATATTTTTTAAAGACACAATCCTGTACATCTCAGACATAATACCAATCTCAATACCCCAATCTCCAGGTAGATCAACATCTCTAGCAAGATCACTGGTTAAAGCAAATTCACCAGAAATTGGATATCTAAAAGATCGTAAAAATCTTACAAAATCTGTTTCATAACCAATGTTATCTACAAATGCTCTTAAAAGAGGATGGAGAAACAGTCTAAATACTCGTCCAAAAATAATCTTTTTACCGATATTAACTCTTGCATAATACCCCTTGTTGAACTTGAAATCAAGTTCTGGCTCAATTATTGGGTATAACAATTTTGACGGAATCATCTCATCGTAGTGTAGGACATCAGCATCATGAAGAGCAAATGCATATGATTTGATACTAGCAATTCCCATTGCAAGCCAAACATCTCTTCCTTTTCCACTATATTTTAAAAGATTCAGTCCTTCAAGTTTTAATTCATTTAATAATTTTTCAACTCTTGGACTGTTACACCACATTATTAAATTTGGGATTTTCAAGTCAGAAAAAAAACGTTTAACTTCTCTAAATTCCTTTTCATTTTTTGCAGCCAAAGGAATAACTATCTCATTTAGATAAGTACATTTGTTCAATCCTTTAATTATATTTTTTAAAGCATCACTTTTTATCTCTCTATAAAGCATTGGCATTATTACAGATACAGGCCGCTCACAAGCTGCATCACTAACACATTTCAATAATTTATTTTTATCAACACATAGCTCGTGAAGTGTTGTTATTTCATCTTGTTTTATATCCATACCATCACATCTAAATATAATCTAAAATTATTCTTAGATCATTAGTTACAATATCTGCATTTTTTTGTACTTCTTCAGGTGCATTATATGCAATTCCTAAACCAGCTTTCTTAATCATCCCGATATCTACCTTTCCATCTCCAACTGCAATTGCTTCCTCTAAATTTATACCAAGCTCTTTGCAGAGTTGTTCCAAAGCACAGCTTTTACAAATAGAATATATCTTACCGCTGAAAAAATCTTGCGTTAAGTCTTTGTTATGAATCTCTAATTCTCCAGTGATAATATCCTCATTAATTATAAGGTTATTTGCAAAGGTATAATCTATTCCAAGTCTATCTTTTAGATCATCTGCTAAAAACTTGTAGCTATCAGTTGCAATCCCAGTTTTAATATTATGTTTTTTAAGCTCAGTTATAACTTCTTTAACATTTTCACTCAGTTTAATTGATCTAAAAATCTCCAATATTTCTCTTTTGTTTAGACCTTTAGATAATTTTGCAACATCAATACTTCTCTTATAAAATTCTATCCTATAATCTTTAATTTTTTTAATTAGGTCTTCTTTAAATCCTTTTTTCTCTGCAATTACAAAAATTCCTCTATCCTGTATAAGAGTTCCATCCATGTCAAACATGACTAGTTTGAATTTGCTCATTATAATCTCCTATGTTTTTACTTGCCTAATTAAAGGTTTTTTTAATAATCTTTTCAAAAAATGATTAGATCTATATTCAATACTATTCATTAAAATACTGAAAACATATTTCACCTTCATATGCCAGTTGTAACATTTGATTATAATGACTTTATTTCTCTTCTTGGTCATAAAATATCAAAAAATGAGCTCGTTAAAAGATTGCCTATGATAGGAGCCGATCTTGATAAAGTTGAAGATGATGAGATAAGCATCGAATTTTTCCCAGATAGACCGGATCTTGCTTCCGTAGAAGGGATAGCACGAGCATCCAGAGCATTTTTTGAATTTGAAACTGGACTTAAAAAATATAACACTAAAAAATCAGATATTATAATTAATGTTGATTCGTCTGTTAAAAAAGTAAGACCTTTCGTTGTAACTGCACTAGTTAAAAATGTAACAATGACTGATGAACTCATTTCATCTCTGATGGAACTACAAGAAAAACTACATGGGGGTATTGGTAGAAATAGAAAAAAGGTCGCAATTGGTGTTCATAATTATGAACCTGTAAAGCCTCCTTTTACTTACAAAGCAGTTGATCCTGATTCCATAGAATTTGTTCCACTAAATAAAGTTGAATCAATGACATTAAGTGAGATACTTGAGCGGCATGAGAAGGGTGTTGATTATGCTCATTTATTGGAAGGTTTCGATAAGCATCCTTTGATTGTTGATGCTAATAATAATGTACTATCTTATCCTCCGATAATTAATGGTAGTTTAACTGAGGTGACACCCTTTACGACAGATTTATTCATTGATGTTACTGGAACTGATAAAAAGGCTATAAATTATGTAATAAATATTGTTACAACATCTCTAGCTGAGAGAGGAGGACAGATTTATAGCACAACGGTTATTGATAATGGTAGATCATTCATCACACCAGACTTAATTCCTAATAAAAGAAGTATTTCAGTAGATTATGTTAACAAAATTCTTGGAACAAAACTTAGTGGTAAAGATATTGTTTTATGTTTAAAGAAAATGGGATATAATGCTGTTACTAGTAAATTAAATGTAAATGTTGAGATACCTGCTTGGAGAGCAGATATTTTACATGATATAGATTTAGCTGAAGATGTTGCAGTTGGTTTTGGTTTTGATAAATTTGAAATTGAATTTCCTACGGCATTAACTTTTGGTAAGACCTTGTCAAACTATAATTTGTATAGAAGTCTTAGAAATATTATGATAGGATTAGGTTTCAATGAGGTTACTACATTTACTATTTCCAATGAGCTGGATGAATTTACCAAAATGAGTCTTGATATTGCTGATATAGTCAGAATTGAAAATCCTATAGGTGAAGATTATTCTTGTTTACGTGTTGGTTTGATTCCTTCATTACTTAAGATTCTAAATGAAAATAGACATCATCCGTTACCTCAGCAAATTTTTGAACTTGGTATTGTAGTTAATGATGATTATAAAAATCAATATAATCTTGCATTCGTAAAAATAGATGCTAAAGCAAATTTCACAGAGTGTAAATCCTTAGTAGATGCTATTATGAGGGATTCGGGAACAAAATTTAATATTGGTAGTAATCAACATCCAGCTTTCGTAAAGGGCAGATGTGCATCAATTATTTGCAAAAATAAGGAAATAGGACTTTTTGGTGAACTTCATCCAAAGACAATATCAAATTTTTATTTAGAGTATCCTATTATTGCTTTTGAAGTTAAGGCAGATATGCTCTATCAATAACTATTTTATTTAGTATTCATTCCTGATTCTTTATGGGTTTGACCTGTAGCAAGTGTAAAAAACCTGCAATCACCTTTATTCGGTACAATGGAACACATCTATGTAAAAATCATTTTATTGATTATTTTGAACGAAGGGTAAAGAAAGATATTAAAAAACAAGGGAGAACTGAAAATGGTACTAAAATAGGGGTTGCATTATCTGGTGGTAAAGATAGTACAGTTGCTCTTCATATTATTAATGATATCTTCTCAAATAGACCAAATATTGACCTTGTTGCTTTAACTATTGATGAAGGAATAGATGGCTATCGTCCAGATAGTGTAAAATGTGCAATTAACAACTGTAAAAAACTTGAAATTGAACATAATATTGTATTCTTCGAAAATGTTATTGGAAAATCTCTTGATGATATTGCATTATTAAAAGAAGATATTGGAGAATGTAGTTATTGTGGTGTTTTTAGAAGACTTTGTCTAAATAAAAAATCAAAAGAACTTGGAGTTGGTAAGCTTGTGACAGGTCATAACTTAGATGATATGTCTCAATCAATTTTAATGAACTTTGTTAATGGAGATGTGCAGAAGCTTGCACGTTTAGGGCCGCATAAAAAAATTCAACCTGGTCTTGTACCTCGCATGTTACCTCTTAGAGTCATTCCAGAAAAAGAGGTTACTTTGTATGCTATTTTAAAGAAAATTGAGTACCATGATGGTGAATGTCCTTATTCATCTGATGCTTTACGTGGTGTTTTTAGAGATATTATCAACAATCTAGAATATTACCATCCTGGAACAAGACATAGCATCTTGAATAGTTACAATGGAATTAAGGATATTCTAATTGATAATTATCCACCTGCTGAGTTAAATATTTGTTTAAGATGTGGTGAGCCAACATCTCAAACAATTTGTAAAGCATGCACATTTAAGGATAAAATTCTCTAATTTGATAAGAATGTAATAATTTACTAATGAGCTATTTTTTTATTGTAAAATGTTGCTTATTTTATTTCTATAAGTTCTTTTTTTCTATATCTTTTTAGTTTTGTATATAAAAAGATATTTATATAAAAAATATATTTAAAATATATTAATTTTAGGTGGAATAGGGAATAAATAAATGAAAGAAGGGAAATTAAAAGAATATGCAAAATTATTTAGACTGCCATCTTCACTAGGTATATCAATAATTGGTGTTATTGGAGCATTGAGTGTAAAAGACGGAAATCTGGATTTATTAACCTTAATAATTCTCCTTTTAATTGGTGTTATCGGTAACATTTTTGGTTATGTTTTAAATGATTATATGGATGCTAAAATCGATAAACGTTCTAAAAAACTCAGTGGTCGTCCACTAGTAAAAGGTACAGTATCAAAGAAAGTTGCTATGGCAATTATTTTATCCTGTTTGATTGCAATTTTTATAATTCCGTTGATTTACTTCAGAGATATTTTATTGATGTTGATATTAATAATTTCTGTAGTTCTTGGAATATTCTATAACACATTTTGTAAAAAAATAGTGTGTGCTGAGCTTTTTTTATCAGGCGCAATGGCGTCTTTCTGCCTTTTTGGAGCTGTTGCAGTCTCAGATAACATCCGAAGTTTACAAGAGTTGGGAGGTATAACTTGGGTGGTTGTTACAATAATGTTTCTTTATGTGTTTGTGATGGTCGTGTTTGAGGGTAACTTTAAAGACGTGGAAAATGACAGAAAAGTTGGTGCGATTACACTTCCAGTATATTTGGGTGT
This sequence comes from uncultured Thermoplasmatales archaeon, assembly GCA_964533085.1. Classification (GTDB taxonomy): domain Archaea; phylum Thermoplasmatota; class E2; order DHVEG-1; family DHVEG-1; genus SG8-52-3. The sequence goes on from CAZHIY010000048.1 coordinate 10,587, forward strand.
AAGTACTGCAAAAAAAATGCATGTACCCATATCTTGTAAGGCTCTATTTATTATATTTAAAATCATAATTATAACTCTTATATTTGTTCCTTTTATTTTCTTTGATTTAATATTCTGGAATTGGCAGATTCTTATCCTAATAATGTTAGCAATTGGAATGATATGGTCAATGATCAGTATGCTAAATGAAAGCTCGTTTGATGAGGAACGATTAGCGTGTTATAGTAGAAGGCATGGTGTACTGAGCTATTTTGTTTTTCCTTTTATACTTATTAGATTTATTGGCATTGAATGGACTATATTTTTAATTTTTTACCCTGTTATTTGGCCACTTATATTTAACTATTTATTATATGGCAAATCTTTAACTCCTGCAGCTTATTTAAAATAAAGTTTAAAATCAAAATCTAAAAAATTTGATGGACTAAAAACATTTTTATTCCTAATGATACTCACAGATTTGCAGATGAATCGGTTAAAAATAAATTGCCAACCACTAGATACCCTTTTAGGTGGTGGTATCGAGAGCAAGACAATTACAGAGATCTATGGCGAACCAGGTAGTGGAAAAACAAATCTTTGTTTACAAGCCTCAAGAGAATGTGCAATCAATGGTAGAATGGTTGCATATATTGTAAGTGATGGCTTATCTTTAGAAAGATTGAATCAGTTATGTAAAAACTATGATGATAAAAAAATATTCACACGTATATTATTCTTTAGGCCATCATCGCTTAAACAACAGGAAGAAATGATAAACAATGCAATAAAGATAAAAAATCTGGGTCTTATTGTACTTGATACTTTTAATTTCTATTATCGACTAACCCTGGAAGATGATGAAAAGTACGCAGATCGTTCCTTAATTAGGCAGATAACCGAGTTACAAGTATGTGCAATGAAAAGAAACATATTTGTAATAATTGTTGGACACGTATATTCAACTCAAAATGATGACGTTAAACCATTTGCAGGTAAAGGTATTGAACATAATGTAAAAACTATTATAAAACTAGAAAAATTTGGTATTGGAAAAAGGCAGGCTACAATTATTAAACATCCTTCTCAAATTAAAGATAAAAAAGCTATTTTTAAAATAACTGGCAAGGGTTTGGAATGAAAAAGATTTCCACATGGTTTAATGAAAGCATTTATACAACTCCCTTGTCACCTGCATGTAAGATGTGTGAAAAGGGATCAAAGATGGTATTGCTTATAACCGGTCTTTGTTCTGCAAAATGTTTTTATTGCCCATTAAGTACTAAAAAATTAGGTAAAGATAAAATCTTTGCAAATG